>SLEY01000030.1 GCA_007124535.1 Planctomycetaceae bacterium | reverse complement strand
CGTTGGACCGGGCGGTGTCCGGCGCGCATGGCGACGAGGCCGCGGCTCGGCAATTGGAGAGCCGATTGGTGGAGGCGTTGGAAGCGGCGACCACGCGTGCCGCCAAGGACTACCTGTGCCGCCAGTTGAGTCTGATCGGTTCGGCGGCGTGCGTTCCGGCGGTGGCGGAACTGCTGGCGCAGGACGCGACGTCGCACATGGCCCGTTATGCCCTGCAACGGATCCCGGATCCGGCGGCAGCGGCGGCTTTGCGCGAGGCGCTTTCCCAAGTGGAAGGGAACCTGAAGATCGGCGTGATCCATTCGCTGGGCGCCCGCCGTGATGAGGACAGCGCCGCCGCCCTGATCGAATTGCTGGATGCGGCGGACCAGCGGGTGGCTGCCGCGGCCGCCGCCGCACTGGGTTCGATTGCCAATCCGGCCGCCCGCGAGGCACTGGCGGAATTCCAGCAACGGGCGCCGCAGGCGCTCCAGCTGGCCGCGGCCGATGCCTACCTGGCCTGCGCCGAACGGCTCTTGGCCGAGGGCGATCGGGTGCAAGCCACGGCGATCTACCGGGCGCTGGCCACCGCAGATCAACCCGCACATATCCGTTTGGCAGCCACTCGCGGGTTGCTGGCCGCGACTCAGCAGACGGATTGAAGCGCATCGGGCGACAAGGGAGGGCCCTTCCGTGAGAATGATTTCCGTGAGAATGACTGGCAAGAGACGGGTGGCCGGCGGCGTCTTGCTGCTGGGTCTGCTGACGGCGACATGGCTTCCCGCACCGCGGGCGGACGCGGGCGACGCCGACGAGGCCCTGCTCGAGATGATCGGGGAACTGATCCGCGAACCGGATCGCGATATGCGGGCCTTGGGACTGCAGCAGGTGCGGGAGCAGGCGCCGGGTGAGTCGGCGACGCGACGATTTGTCGAACTGCTGCCGCTGTTGCTGCCCGAGCCCCAGGCGGCGTTGATTGAGGCGTTGGGCGAGCGGGGCGACCCGGTGGCGCGAAGCGCCGTGGTGGCGGCGTTGGACAGCGACCACCGCGAGGTGCGGGTGGCGGCGTTGAGAGCGCTAGGCGTGCTGGGCGGGGCAGGGGATGTCCCGCGGTTGGCAACCCTCGCTGCAACCGGAGTGCCCGACGAGCAGCGGGCGGCGGCCGAGGCCTTGCTCCGTTTGCGCGGGGAAGACATCCACTCGGCGATGGTTGCGATCGGTGAATCCGCCCAGCCGGGCGTGCGGGCCCAGTTGCTGCGCGCCCTGGGCGCCCGGAACGCGACGGAAGCCCTGCCGGCCGTAATCCAGGCCGCGGGCCACCGCGATCCGATCGTCCAGACCGCGGCGTTGAAAGCCCTGCGGCAACTGGCGAGCCCCGGCGACACGGATCAGGTGGTGCGGCTGCTGAACGAGCCCAATTTGGGAACCCCGGCCGCCCGGGAGCGAGTGCTGCGAATCCTACTGACCCTGGGCGCCCGGGGGGGTGAAACCTGCGTGCCGGCGCTTCGCGAGGGTTTGGACCGGGTGGAGGAAGCGGGTGAAATCGTGCTGCTGCAGGCCCTGGCACGCGCCGGTGGTTCCGCCGCCTTGGAAACCGTGCTCGACCGCTTCGAAAACGGCCCTCCCGCCGTCCGCCGGGAAGCCTTGCGAATCCTGTCCCGCTGGCCCGACCCGGCTCTGATCCCACGCTTGTTGGAAATCGCCGAGAGCGACGACCTGCGCCAGCATGTGTTGGCCTTGCGCGGGTTGGTCCGTCTGGCCGAAACCCCGGGCGAACGGCCGGCAGATGCCGAACTGCTGAGCCGACTTTGGACGTTAGCACGCCGGCCGGACGAACAACGGCTGGTGCTGGCAGCTTACGGCCGAGCCGCCGGAACGGATGCCACGCTGGCAGAACTCGTGTCGCTCCTGGACGATAGCCCCCTGGTGGACGAAATCGCCTTGGCCATCGTGGCCATTGCCGACCGTGCCGATGATTCGGTAGCCGCAGGTCCCGCCTTGCAGCGTGTGCTTCAGACCACGCAACATGCCTGGGCCCGGGAACGCGCGGAACAACTGCTGGAGGAGTTTTCGGGATCGTTTTGACAAGAGGGTCAAGCCGGATGGCTTTCCCGAGCCGTCCGGCGCACTTATCGAAGATACCCGGGCAGCCCTGCCATCGCAGGGAAGAATCGCCCGGAATCCTGGGAGGTTGATTATGGGGCGCGATCGGTGCTTTCGGTGGTCGATGAATGGGAAGGCCCATTTCTTCGAGCTGGCGGGGCGATTCGGGATGGCCACGCTGCTTGGGGCCGTGATGTTGAGCGTCGGGTGCCGGCCCGCCGCGAGCCCGGACACGGCCATGTCGGAGGCTCCTGCGAGCCAAGCCCCGGAAACGGATAGCCCACCGGCAGCGCCGGACGAAACCCGGGATCCGCGGGCCGACCTGACCCTGGCCCCGGTCGCCATCGAGTTGCCGGCGCCGGCTTTTCGCGGGACCCCGGTCCCCCGCGAGGTGCCGTTTGTCGAAGAGCCGGCAGGCGATCCCCGACCCCCGTTCCTCGCCCCGCAAGGGACCGAGAATCTGGCGCGCGGAAAACGGGTGACCAGCAGCGATCCGGCGCCGCGCCAAGGACAATTGGACTACGTGACCAACGGAGACAAGGAAGCTACCGATTTCGGGGTCCTGGAACTGGGGCCGGGCACGCAGTGGCTCCAGATCGATTTAGAGCACTCGGCGACCCTTTTCGGCCTTGTCGTCTGGCATCAGCATGCCGAAGCCCGCGTCTACCACGACGTCGTGGTTCAGATCAGCGACGACCCGGATTTTCTGGAACCGGTGACCGTATTCAATAACGACTACAACCATACCTCCGGGTTGGGCATCGGCAGCGACTGGGGCTACGTGGAAACGTCCGAAGGCCGCCTGATCGACTGCCGTGGCGTCGAAGGTCGCTATGTTCGACTCTACAGCCGCGGAAATCACCTGGACGAGTTCAACCATTACACGGAGGTGGAGGTCTACGGTCTGCCGGCGGTGGAATAAGTGACCCCCTTTGACTGACACTTGGCCAGTCAACCCTCATTTTTCGGTTTTATCGGACGCTGTGCGATGACTTCGATCACACCGAGGTCGGGATTCCGCGACCGCTCGCTCAGCGCGAGGCAGCAGATTGCACGCTGCCCGGT
>SLEY01000174.1 GCA_007124535.1 Planctomycetaceae bacterium | reverse complement strand
CGAGCGTTTAGAGCATTTCACGGGGGAAGCCTTGCGTCAGCGGTTGGTTCAGGCGACGAACGCGCCGCGCCGAGATCCGCACGGGACCCCGATCCCGCCAGAGAGCTAAACCGTTCCGATGTTTGGGGCAGGGCGTCGAACCGGCGGCTAGCGAGCCGTCTGCCTGCCGGCTTGGAGAACCGGTTTTCTTGCCACCGCCGCCCGTTTGGCCGGAACGGTCGCCGGATCCGCGTAGGCCTTGCAGAGGAGCTTTTCATTTTTCTGTTTTTCTGTTGCAACCCGGAAAATGAGGTTAAGATTTCCAGGCGGCCCGCGTTCTCCGGGTTTGGTACGCGGCAGCTTTCGCAAAATGGTTGTTTTCGGCGGGTTGGGGCGATACGATGACAATGCTTTGCTCGAATTCTCTTTCTGCAGTCCTTAGTTCTTGAATTTCTCGCGCGTGAAAAGGGTCTAGTCATGTTTCGGGGGTTGATCTTTGCTGTGGCGATCCTCCTGACGGTCGGCCGCATCGGCCTGGGACAGGAGGATCCGCGTAATCCCTCTCCAGAGGATTTTGAGCCGCATCCTCCGGTGTCGGATGTGGCGAATCCGCTGGAGGTCGCCGCCGATGCGGAGGCTCTACCCTTGCGGCAGGAGCACATCATCTATGTGCCGTATGAGAACCTGCAGCAGGCTTTGGAGGATGTCGGGGCTTCGGTCGTGCTGCCTTATGCCGAGCTATTGGGAATGTGGGATCGCTGGGCGAAACCGGAGGCTCCCGCCCCGTCGCCGCCAGTCGCGGGGGTGATCACACGTGCCGATTATGCCGGCGTGGTCCGGGAGGATTGGGTGGAATTGGACGCGACGTTGTCGATCGAAGTACTGCAAGACGGCTGGGCGCGTTTGCCCCTCTCCTTTGGTAGCGCTGCGATCGGCCGGATCCAAGCCGAAGACGAAGCGGTGCTGTTGCGGGGGCGGGAGGACGGGAAGTGCGAGTTGCTGGTCCAGGGGCGGGGGCAGCATCAGATCCGGTTAGGTCTGATGGCGGCGGTCGAAGCGGATGCGGAAGGTCGGCGTTTCGCGCTGAATTGCCCGGCGGTCGGCATCAGCCAGTTGGAGTTGGAGTTGCCCGAAGCGAACCTGTCGGTCCAGGTGCTGCCGCAGGGTGCGACGCAGGTGGTCAGCGAGCCGGGGGAACCGGTTCGTATCCGAACCGCCTTGGGAGCGACCGAGCACTTTGCGGTCCACTGGCAACCGGCGGCGGACGGTTGGGAGCACATCGCGGGTCTGGCGAATGTGACCAGCATGATGGGGGTGGATCTGGGCGACGGGGTGGTGCATACGCATGCCTTCTTTGATTACCGGATCCTCCGCGGTTCGCTGGACGAGTTATTGGTATCGCTTCCGGACGAGCAGCGGCTGTTGGACGTCCAGGCGGCGGGTTTGCGGGATTGGCAGGTCGAGTCGGGCGAGCCGGGCCCTCGGGTCCGGGTACGTCTGCACGCTCCGGTGACGGGGGAGGTTCGTCTGGAGTTGCGGACCGAATCGCCGCTTCCCGATTCGCCGTTTGCGGTGGGGCAGTTCCAGGCTTTGGGTGCGGCTCGGGAGAGCGGGATCCTGGCGGTTCGCAGCGCGGAGGATGTGGGTTGGGAGGAGGTCGAGCGCCAGTCGCTGACAAGGATCGATCAGGCGGAGGTGCCCGAGTCGGAGCGGCGGCCGGGGAGCACGTACTACAAATTCTTCACGCCGGACCACCGACTGAACGTGTTGGCGGCGCCGCACGAGCCGCGGATGGTGGTCGATTCCCGGTTGGCCGTCCTGTTGGAGCGGTCGCGGGTGACGTTACGTGGCGAGTTCCGGTATCAGGTATCGCGGGCGGGCGTGTTCGCGCTGCGGTTCCATTTGCCGTCCGAATTCCAGGTGGACGAGGTACATACCGAGTCGCTGGAGCGTTTCGAGTTGGACGCTGTGGAGGGCGGTTCGGAATTGACGGTGCACTTTGAGCAACGGCAATTGGGGGATTTGGCGGTGCAGATCCTGGCCAGTGCAACCCGGGAGGACGCGGCGGGCGAATGGCGGGCGCCGTGGATCGAGCCGCGGGATGTGGTCCGCGAATCGGGTTTGGTGGCTGTGATCGCTCCCGAATCGTTCGAACTGCGGACGGAGAGCGAGCGGTTGGAATCGGCTTGGGTGGCAGCGCCGGGCGAGTTATCTTCGCGGGGTTTCCAGCCGGAGATTCCATCCGGATCGGCATTGGCCGCCGCCTTTGCTTTCGTATCGCGACCGGTGCGCATCGTATCGACGATCACCGAGCGGCCCCGGCGGATGCTGGCGACGGTTCGCACGGACGCCGAAGTGCAGGAAGATGTGGTGCAGGTGGTGACCCGAGTGGACTATCAGATCCGCTTTGCGGGCACGGACACGTTTCGGTTGGCCGTACCGGCCGGGGCCTCGGAGCGTTTGGAGATCGAAGGCGAGGGGATCCGGGAGCGTCGTCAGGCGGCGCGGCCGGACGCGGACGGCCTGATGGAATGGACGATCGTGCTGCACGCGGCCGTTCGGGACGATTTCCGTTTGACCCTCCGTTACGACCAACCGCTGGAATTGGACGGGGACGAGGGGACGTGGGAATTGCAGCCGATCCGGGTGGTGGACGCTGATCGGGAGACGGGCGAGTTGGCCGTGCACAAGGATCGGGCGTTAACGATCCAGGCGGTGGCGACGGGGCTGGAAGAGATCGATCCGCGGGAGTTGTCGGCGCCGTGGAGCACGGTTGCCCCGTACCTGACGTACCGTTATCACCAGCAGCCCGCGCAGCTGGAGTTGCAGATCACCCGGCATGCGATTCAGGAGGTGGTTCGCACGGTGGTGGATCGGGCGTATGTGGAGGCGGTGGTGACGCGGGACGGGCCGGTGCGGGTCCGGGCGCGGTACGAAGTGAGATCGAGCGAGCGGCAGCGGTTGGCGGTGGCGTTACGGGCCCCGCGGATCCTGAGTTTGCATGTGGCGGGCCAGGCGGTGCCCCCGGAGGTCGCCTCGGCCGCGACGGAAGACGAGTTGGCGGCGCGAAGGTTCCTTATCAACGTGGCGCGGGCGGGCGAGGTGGACGAGGCGTTTCCGATTGCCCTGGTGTTCGAAACCCCCGCGCCCGGCTCACGACTGGGGATCACCGATCTGCTACGGCTGGCCTTGCCGAGTTTCGAGGAGGGGGTCAAATTTCAGAAGACGTATGTGCGTGTGTGGGTACCGCGGGACTATCGACTGGTGGGCAATCCGGCGGGTTTCACCAGTCACATCGGTGTGGGGTATTGGGATTCCCGCATGATCACACCCGCTCGCGAGAATCCGGACACCTGGTTTTCCGCGGACGTGTCGCCTTTCGATTTCCAAGTGGATGGTACGAATTATTTGTTCAGCAGTCTGGCGGCGCCAGCGGCTCTGGAAATCGCCTACTGGCACATCCCGACGATGACGCTGATCGCCAGCGTTCTGGCGTTGGCGGTGGGCGTATTGCTGTTATGGTTTTCGCTGGAGACGAAAGTCTTCACGGTGCTGGGGCTTCTGTTCCTGGTGTGGTTTGCCGGATTATTCGCCCCGTCGTTGGTCAACAGCTGGCTGTTAGCGGCTCGTCTGGGGATCGCGGGGGTGGTGATGGTTTGGTTGGCGGCCTGGCTGCTCTGGGTCGGGCGGGTCGGATTTTCGTGGCCGTTATTATCCGCACCGGCCGCGACGGTGCCCTTGGCGTCCGACTCGGGCCGATCCTCGCGGAGCCGGCGGTACCACCGGTCCAGCCGGTCGCGCCGGTCGAGCCGACGGAAAGGGGAAGGCGATGCTTCGTAAACAGACGCTTGGTTACGGGGTGCTGGCCGGGATTCTGTTGTCGGTTGGTCTGTTAATGCCCGGCCGATCGCCCGGCAACGACTTGTCGACGCGGCCCTCCCCGCGGATCCGTCATGTGTACATTCCGGCGGACGAAGTGAAGATCGTGTTCGAGGACTCGTCCCAAGGGGTGTTGATGTCCCGGGACGAGATTGTGGCGTTGTGGCGCGAGGCGCAGCAACGGGAGGCGGCCGCGGAGGCCCTGCCGGGCGAGGCGCTGCTGGCGTCGGCGGTTTACGAAGGCGAGTTGGACGAACATCAGCTGCGGCTGACGGGCCGGTTGGAGGTGGTCAACTGGGAGGGTCCGTGGCAGACGGTCGAACTGGCTTTCGGCGGACTGGCGATCGAGTCGGCGCGGCTGAATGGCCAACCGGCTCGGCTGGGCGCGACGGCCGACGGCGTACCGTTTGTGGTACTGGAGTCGGTCGGCCGTTTCCAATTGGATTTGGAGTTGTCGGCCCCCATGTTGCGGCGGGCGGGTGATCTGGCCGCGACGTTGCAGTTGCCGCCGGCGCCGGCGTCGGAGCTTCGCGTCCGCTTGGCTCCGCACCAGCGGTTGGAGGTGGGCGGGAGTAGCGTGCCGGTGGAGACCCCGGTGGACGATCGGCCGGTGTACCGGGTGGCCGTCGATCCGGCCGGCCGCTTGCCGCTGGTCGTATCGGACCGCGGGGCGCACGGCGAGCGCGGTTCGGTGTGGTTTGCCACCAGCCGGACGCGGGGCCAGGTGGAACCGGCCGGTTTCCGCTGGGAGGTGACGATCGATCTGGAGGTTTTTGGTCGAGCGACGGACGCGGTCTCGTTGCGTGTGCCCGAGGCGGTGGAGGTGGTCCAGGTCGATTCGCCGCAATTGGCCGGTTGGTCGTTGGGCGAGTCGGAATCGGGGGAACTGCCGATCGATCTGACGTTTCGCCAGCCGGTTCTGGGGCCGTGCACGATCCGACTGAGTGGTCTGGCGCCGCTGCCGCTGGCCAGTTCGTGGCAGGTTCCGGCGGTGCGTGTGCTGCAGGCGGTGTCGCACGTTGGCCAGGTGGGGCTGACCGCTGCGGCGAATCTGCGGGTCGAGGTCGGCGAGTTGGCGGGGCTTCGGCCGGAAGAGTCGGATCACACCTTCGGATTCGCCTTTTGGGATGAGAACTTCCGGTTGCCGTTGTACGTCACGGAGCGGCGTCGCGAACTGGCCGCGTCCGTGGCGACGCTGGTCCAGGTGCGGCGTTCGGGTTTGGCTTTGCGCGGCAGTGTGACGGTCACGCCGCGTTATGCGCCGCTGTTCGAGGTCGCGTTGCAATTGCCGCGGACCTGGTCGGTGCAGGCGGTATCGTGCGATGGGGTCCCGCGGACGTGGAGCCTGGTCGACGCGGGGGAAGACGATGGCGATGGCGAATCGCATCTGCAGACGCTGCGCATCGAACTGGATCGCGCGTTGCCGGCCGGTGAGGCGGTGGAGATCCTGTTGGAGGCTGAGAAGCGGCCCGTACCGTGGCTGGAGGCCCGGGAAGAGGAACCGCCGGCGTTCCGCGAGATCGGGTTGCCCGAACTGCGTGTGGTGGGAGCGGACGAGGTGGAAGGCATGCTGGGGATCCTGGCTTCGGCGGATCTGGAGGTGCTGGTCGCCGATCTCTCGGCCGATCTGCAACCGGTGGCAGGGGAAGGCGACCGGGTGGCTGGCGAGCAGGCGAACGGTACGGTGCTGCAGTACCGCTATCAGGACCAGGCGGAGTTGGCGGGACGATTGCAGGTGCGCCGCCGGGTCGCTCGGGTGGCCGCCGAGACACTGGCCTTTGTCCGTTTGGAGCGTGGTCAGTTGGACGTGCATTATCAGCTGGACCTGGACATTCGGGGGGGCGAGTTACGGCAGTTACGATTGGCCCTGCCCACGGCGATCGGTGATTCCCTGCAGGTCACCGCGGTCGATTCGCCGGCGCGGGTGCGGGAACAGCGGCCGCTTCCGGGTGCGGCGGAGGCGGAGTCGGAGGACGCGGAGCGGTTGTGGCAGATCGTGCTGGACCGGCCGGTTTCCGGCGAATTGACCTTGGCAGTGGACTTTTCCCGGGCGATTCCGGAGCCGGGGGATGGGGCAGGCGACCGGGCCTTGCCGGATGGCGAGGCCGGGGACGGAACGGTGCCCGTGGCGCCGGTTCCCGTCTTGGTGGTGCAGGACGTGGTACGGCAAAGCGGCCGGGTGGCGGTCGAGGCGGCGAGCGATCAGCAGATCGACTTCCGGACGCGGGGGCTTCGCGATCTGGACCCCGCGGGTATCGCGGACCCCGCCGCCTATCAGCCCCAGCAGCGGATTGTGGCTGCTTACCAATACGCGCGCCTGCCCTACCAACTGGAGTTGGTTGCCACCCGGCATCCCACCGCGCCCATGCTGGATGCCCTCTGCCCGGCGGCGGAGATCGTGACGGTGGTGGGGGCGGCCGGCCGCTCGCATCACCGCGCTCGATTCTGGGTGCGCAGCCGCCAGACGCAGCAGGTGCCGATCCGCTTGCCGGAAGTCGCCGACCTGTGGTCCGTGATGGTGGACAGCCAGCCGATCGAGGTCCGGCTGCGGGGGTCGGAGTACCTGGTTCCCCTCCCGGCCGCTACGGACCGTGACGGGGACGGGACGCGCGAATTGACGCTGGTCTACGAGACGGCTCATCCGGTTCCGAGGTTCGGCCGCCTGGGATTGTGGCGATGGAACCCTTCGACGCGGCAGACCGCTCCCGAGATCGGGCTGACCACCTTGCAAACCACCTGGTACATCCAAACGCCCGACGGGACGGACCTGGTTTCCAGCCGCGGCGATTTCCGCTTGGAGGAACCTTTCCGCCGCTGGGCGCTGGCGACCCGCCTGGCCGAAACCATCGGCCACCACAGCACCCGGGGACTGGGATTGAAGTTCGCCGGCCTGGGACTGGCCGGGCTGATCGTCGGTTTCTACGGCTTGGTCACCGCCCGCAAGGATTGGCGCAAACGGATGATCGAGGTGCTGGTGGTCACCGGCGGGCTGGTGTTGCTGGTCCTGCTGCTGTTGCCGGCGACCCAGACGGCGCGCGAAGCGGCACGGCGCTCGCAGTGCTACAACAACTTAAGGCAACTGGGATTGGCTTTGCACAACTACCACGAGGAATTCGGGCAATTCCCGCCGGCCGCGATCGGGCCGCACGATGTGCCTCGCCACCGCCAGTTCAGTTGGATCGTGGCGCTGCTGCCGTATCTGGAACAGTCGAATCTGTACCAGCGGTTACGGCGGGATCTGCCCTGGGACCACCCGCATAACCGCAGCCTGCTGGGCCAGACGCATCTTTCCGTGTTGAGTTGTCCCAGCGATCCGTCGCCGCGCACTCCCGATGACGAATTCCAGAAGACGGGTTATGTCGCGGTTACCGGAGCCGCCACGACCACCGGTCCCGGCAGCACGCGCGGCGTCATCGACTTTGACCGGGGACTTAGCTTTCGCGAGATCACCGACGGGACGAGCAACACGCTGGCGATCGGCGAGGTGATTGACGGCGGGCCGTGGTTCGCTGCCGGGAGCGGTACGGCGCGATCGATCGAAACGTGGATCGGCAACCGGAACTGGAGTCACCATCCGGGCGGTGGCACGTTCCTTCTGGCGGATGGTTCTGTGCAGTGGTTCAGTTACCATGTGCAAGCGGACGTGCTGCGTGCTGCGGCCACGGCGCAAGCCGGGGACGTGGTGCGGGTGGATGCGAGTCGGGCGCCGACCACGGCCGTTCCGCGTACCGCGCCTGCGGAGCCGGCGGCCGAGATGCCGGCGGACATGGCCCCGCCCGCCGCCGACGTCGCCGACTGGGACGCGGAGGAGCCGGCCGATGAGCTGGAGATGATCGAACCGGATTCGGAACCCGCGGAAGGGGAACGACCCGAACCGGCTCCAACGGTCGAGCCGCCCGAGGAGGAACTGGGGGTCGAGCCGCCGGAGCCCGTGGCGGTTCCGGTCACCCGCGGTGATCGAGCGAGATTGTCGCTGCTGGTGGACCTGCTGCCGCATGGCGAACCCGCCTTCCGCTTCCGCCGCGACGGCGGTGCGGGCGAAGTCGTATTGGGCTTACAGGACCGGACCTTCGCTCGCTGCCTGCAAGTCCTGCTGGTCGCCGCCGCGGTGCTGATCGCCTGGCTCACGCGGTGGGTGGCCGTCCCGTTTCGCGCGATTGCCCTGGTGCTGGGATTGGCCCTGCCGATCGGACTGGCCGGATTGTTGCCCTTGGCCTGGGCGCCGGTGTGGGACGGGCTGCTGTTGGGAACCTGTTTTGCCGCCGGTTTGTGGATCATGACCGGTCTTTTGTCGGCCCGTGCCGTGCCGCCGTTCGGGCCGTCGGCGACTGCCTTGGCGCTGGTCGCCGCCTGGCTGGTCGCCGGCCCGGCGGTAGCCGATGCGCCGTCGGCCGATCCGCCGGCAACCCCCGCAGACCGAGAGGAACTCAGCGAACCCGATTTGACGCTGTTCATTCCCTACGATCTGGACCGGGGCCCGCCCTTGCAGAGCACCCGGGCCTATTTGGCTCGTGAAGACTTCCTGCGGCTGTGGCGTCAGGCGCATCCCCAACCGCCTCCGGCCATCCTGCCCGACCCCTGTGCCTTTGTCAGCCATGCGGAATTCACCGGGCGATTGGTGAACGAGCGGGCGCACTTCGAGGGCCAGCTGGTGGTCCATCACCTGGGTGACGGCTGGCAGCGTGTCATCCTGCCGTTGGGCGAGGTCGCGCTGGATCGCGTCCAGATCGACGGCCGGGCGGCGACCTTGGCCGACGAACCGCCGGGCGGCGGACCGCCGGCCATCTATGTGCAGAAACCGGGGCGGCATCTGGTCGATCTTCGTTTCGAAGTGCCCGTCGACCGGCTGGGGGCCACCGGCCGGATGAGTCTGCCCTTGCGCCCCGTTCCCGCCGGCGTCCTGCGATTCCAGTTGCCCGCCGCCGATCTGGAGGTGCAGGTGGACGGTGCCGCGGGAGGGTGGCGCCAAGAGTTGCCGGAGGGGGAACCGGAGGGATCGCTGCTGGTGATCCCGCTGGGAGCGGAGGGTGACATGACGGTCCAATGGCAGCCGCCTCATCTCGAAACTCAGGAAGGCCTACTGGCTCGCGTGGACCAGACCACGCACGTCCTGGTCCGGGATTCCGGAGTCCATTTGCGCAGCGATCTCCATTATCAGATCCAGCAAGGCTCGGTTCGCCAGTTGCGGCTGCGAATCCCGCCCGGCATCGACGTTTTGGACGTTCGGGGCGAGGATGTGGCCGATTGGTCGATCGAAAGCGACGCGGACGGGGAAGCAGGGGTCGAGGATGCGCCCGCCCTGCTCGAGGACCAGGCGGACGCCAATGACGATCCGGAAGCGGACGAGTCGGCCGATGCCGGCGAGAATGAGGACATGGACGAAGCGACGGACGCCGATGAGTTGCCGGACGCCGATGACGATCCGGAGGAGGCTGCTGCCGAGCGGTGGTTGGTCGTCCGTCTGAAGACGGAGCGCAGCACGAGTACGGACTTGGCGATCGATGCCTTCCACGGCCGGGTTCTCGAATCCGGCGGCTGGCCGCTGCGGGCTTTGGAACCGCTGGGAGTGGTTCGCGAGACGGGTCGGGTGGTGGTGGCTGCCGCACCGCCGTTCGGCGTGCGGGTGCAGGATGTCCAGGGTCTGGAACAGATCGACCGCCGCGGGCTGGAACCGTCCGAGGTTGCCGGCCCGGACCTGTCGCTGCTGGCGGCCTATCGCTACATCACCCGCCCCTGGCGGATGGAGTTGCAGGTGGACCGGCTTCGGCCGGAGCTTGAGGTGTTCGATCGGACGGCGGTCCAGGTCGATCGGCGGGAGGTCGCCGTGCACAGTCTGCTGACCGCCCGGGTGACGGTCGCACCGATCGCGTCCTTGTCCCTGCGTTTGCCGGCGCTGTTGCGGGTGTCGGAACTGCAGGCGCCGGAGGGTGCTGACTGGTTTCTGGAACGGGATCAGGAGGGCCAGCAATTGACGATCCGGCTGGACCAACCCCAAATGGGATCGCTGGAGATTTCCGTGCGGGGCGAAATGCCGCGCGACGAAAGCCGCCCGGAATTCCACGTGCCCGGGATGCGGATCCCCGGGGCGGCGGTGCATCACGGGCAACTGGCGGTCTATTTGGACGAGGACTGGCAAGCGATGCTGACCGACGCCGGGGGGGCCCGTCCGCTGGACCCCTCGGAGCTGGATGCCGCGCTGCGAGAGGTGAGCGACCGGCCAGCCGATTACGCTTTTCACTATGAATCGGCCGGGGAGCCGGTCCAGTTGGCGTTGACGGAAGCCCCTTCGCGGCTGATCGGCCAGGTGACCACGGTGGTCAGCGTGCGCGAGGGGGCGGTGGCTTATCTCAGCAACGTTGATCTGGAGATCCGCCAAGCCGCACGTTCCCGGTTCCAGTTGGTAACGCCTCACTGGCTGGGACCGGATGTCGAGCTGCGCGGGGCGCATCTCCGGCAAGTCCATTCGGAAACGGACGGCTCGCAACGGACTTGGCAGATCCAGTTGCAGCAGCCGGTGCGGGGTACGTACCGGTTGCAGGTGGTCCAGACACTGCCGCTGCCCGACGATCGAAGGCTCCGGGCCGCGTTTGTTCGGCCGCTGGACGTGGAACGCCTGCAACATCATATCGTGTTAGAGAACCTGACGGCCGACGAGATCGTGCCGCGCACCAAGGAGGGCGTGGCGCCGATTTCACTGGGCGCGGCGCCTGAGAGTCTGGCCGAAACGGTGCGGCGGCAGGCGACCGCGGCTTACCGGGTCAGCGAGGACCAGGCCGTACTGGTTTGGGAACGCCGGGTGCGCGAGCTGCAAGCCGGGCTGCAGGCCACGATCCCCTTGGTCGATTTGACCACCGTAATCCACCGCGACGGCCGCTATCGGGCTCAAGCCGTGTACCGCATCCGCAATTTCACACTGCAGTTTCTGGAAGTCGAATTGCCGGTACACAGCCAGGCATGGTCCGTCCGGGTGGCGGATCAACCGGTGCGTCCGGCGACCTCGGACGAACCGGGCGCCGTCACGCTGCTGCTGCCGCTGCAGCGGACGTCGGCCGGCGATTTTTCCTTCGATGTGGTCTTGGTCTACGGCGGCCACTTGGGACATCCGCTCCGGAACTGGTCCCACGCCCAGGTACCCGTCCCGCAGATTCGAAGTGATGTGCCCGTCTCCCGCACCTTGTGGACGGTCTATTTGCCGGACGAGTATCGGGTGCAGTGGGTCGACGGCGACAGCAACCTGGAACGGGTCGCGGCCGGCTCGCTGCACGAGGAGCGCCAGCGGTCTTTTCTGGACGAACTGCGGGAAATCGTTCAGGTGGCCGGTCATGCCGGGGAATCGGCGGCCCGGAGCAAAGCCTACTGGAACCTTCAGCAGTTGGGGACGACCTTGCAGGACTACGCGCAGCCGCGGGTGCGGCGCGCGGAACGCGGCCCGGCGGACGTCCAGCAGCAGGCCCAGCAAATCGAGGCGGAGATCCGACAATTGGAACGCATCGATCGGGAGTCCGAGCGTCTGGAGCGGGGTACGGATTTCTATTTCCGGAAACAGGCGGAGGACGAGACGCCTCGCCGTGCCCGGCTGCCGGATCGCGCCCCCCAGCCGCGGGACGAGTTGCGGCAGCAGGCCGTGGATCAACTGATTCGCTTGAAGGGCGACCCGGATCAGGAACCGCAGCCTGCCGCGAAACCGGAGGCGGAGCGTTCCGCTCCGGTGGCTCTACCGATCCCCGACTCCTCGGGGGATTGGGCGGACGACCACGAGTTGGCACCGGTGGGAACCGCCCATCATTTCCGTAAGCTGCACGGAGACCCGCGGCTGGCGCTGCGCGCCCGCCATCAAGAATGGGACCGTTATCTGACGTCCCTGATTTGGGCCGGATTCTGCCTGCTGCTGGCAGCGGCCGCCATCCGAGG
>SLEY01000169.1 GCA_007124535.1 Planctomycetaceae bacterium | reverse complement strand
CTGGACGCGAGACGGCAACTCGGGCAAGGGGACCCGCACGTGGATCCCTCGCTCGAATCGACTGGTCGCCAGCATTCGGCGGGCGGTCGATTCGTCGAATTCCCAGCGGGCGAAGCGGGCCGAATCTCCCTCTTCAGATGGGTCCAGTAGAACCAAATCTAACTGGCCCCCCCGCGGCACGTACTGGTCCAGCTCATTGCGGGGCTCGATCAATACGGAAAGGGAGTCGTTTCCCGGACGGCCGTCCAAATCCATGGGGCCGGTTCCTTCCGGATTCAACCAAATCGCGACGACATGTTCATCGATGGGCGGCGCATCGACCCGTTCGCTACCATCCGACGGCGGCTCCGCCGGCTTCGCGATGGGCGGTCCGTCCTCCACCCCAGCCGCGGGCGCCTCATGACGGGCCTGCCGGACCGACCCACGCTGGGACGTCTGGCCAAATTGGTTCTCGAACCCCGGTGGAAACTCAATTTCCGGCAAAGCAGGGGTGTCTGGCTGTTCGCGAGACGGGGGGGCCTGTCGCTCCTCACGTGCCAGTTCTGCACGGCAAGCTGCCAATTCCGCCGAGGCCCGCTCGTAATGATATTCCACCTCGTAAAGGCGGTCTTCCAGCATCCGCGCCTCGGCAGCCAACATGTCAAAATAGACTTCCTGAAACCGGGCGCGGCGGCAACCCGCGACCGCCAGGCAAGCCATCAGCAGGATGAAAGATTTGTAACCGTACATTTCCGCGGAATCTGGCCAACGTCCGGAACGATCATGGTCGAACAGGGCGCCCACAGTACGGACAAATGCGAAATCGCACAAGACGAGCCGCGGCACGGAATCCCCGTTCCGCGAAAAAAAATCAAGACAAGTCCGTGGAAAACCTGAATGGCGAAAGTACTTACCCCTCGAAGGAGCGTTTTTCCTCGGCCATGCTCATGCTTTCGACCACGTGGTCCACCAACCCGTATTCCGCGGCTTCGGTCGCGGACATGAAGCAATCGCGATCCGTATCCTTTTCGATTCGCTCCAGCGTGTGGCCCGTGTGCTTCAGCAGGATTTCATTCATCCGTTTCTTGATCCGCTGGAACTCGCGGGCATGGATCATGATATCTTCGGCCGTCCCCTGCATGCCGGCCAAGGGTTGATGGATCATGATGCGGGCGTTGGGCAGCGCGTACCGTTTCTTCTTGGCGCCGGCGGTCAGCAGGACCGCCCCCATCGAAGCGGCTTGGCCGACGCAGTAGGTGGCCACATCGCAGTTGACGAACTGAATGGTATCGTAGATGGCCATCCCGGCGGTGACACTGCCACCGGGCGAATTGATGTACAGATGAATGTCGGACTTGGGATCATCGGACTGGAGGAACAGCAATTGAGCGACGACCGCGTTGGCGACGTCGTCATTGATCCCCGAGCCCAGGAAGATGATCCGGTCCTTCAGCAACCGGCTGTAAATATCGTAGGCCCGTTCTTCACGGCCACTTTTCTCGACAACAATGGGGATCAGCGGCATGGCGATTTGGCTCCGTGGTTTTCAGGCGGCGTACCCCACCCGAGGGTTCGTTGTCGGAACTCGCGACCCGGCCGGCGTTTCGCGAGGGGATCCCGGGTCTTCGCGAAGGGATATCAACTGGTCTCGTCGTCCAGACTGGTTTCGACCGGCGGCTTGGCCAGGATTTCGTCGACCAGACCGTACTTCTTGGCTTCCTCGGCGCCCAGGAAGAAATCTCGATCCGTATCCTTGGCCACCTGCTCGATGGTCTTGTTGCAGTGGCGGGAGAGGATCTCGTTCAACATCTCGCGATTGCGGAGGATCTCGCGAGCTTGGATTTCCACATCACTGACTTGGCCCCCTACGCCGCCATACGGCTGGTGCAGCATCACTCGCGAGTGTGGCAACGCATAGCGTTTTCCTTGAGTGCCTCCGGCCAACAAAACGGCCGCTCCGCTGGACGCCTGGCCAACACAGTAGGTGGCCACGGGACAGCTGAGCACCTGCATGGTATCGTAGACGGCCAGGGTGGCGATGACATCGCCGCCGGGCGAATTGATGTAGAAATTGATCAGTTTTCGGCGGTTTTCACTCTGCAAATACAGCAGTTTCATCACCATTTCGTTGGCATTGCCGGTGTGGATTTCGCCTTGCAGGAAGACGATCCGGTTCTCCAGCAAGAGGTCCCCCAGCGTCAGCTGGCGCTGGCGCTGGTACGTCTGGTAGGAATAGGAACTGCGAAGTGGGAACGCTTCGTTTCCGCTCATGGTTGTTCGATCCTCAGCTGGAATGATCGGGCGCAGCCGCGATTTTGATGGAAGGGGAGCGGGTTTCGAGTCCGGCCGTTGCCACGCTATTTTGGCGGCGTGGCGGGTTCTTCGCCATGTTTAGCCTCGGGGATCTCACCTCGATCGCCACCCGCAATGGATTCGCTGATCGCCGCCGTATCGTCGGACCGCGGTTCGATGGGAACTTCCTTGACCACCGCGTGCGCCACGATTCGCTCGATCACCTTTCGCTCGATGATCTGATTACGCAGGGCGTCCATTTCGCCCCGTTTTTCGATTCGCGCCCGCACCCGCCGAGGAGAAACTCCTTCACGCTGGGCAATCAATTCGATCTCGTGATCAAAATCCTCTTCTTCCGCATCGATCCGCTCCTCTTCGGCAATCCGTTCCAGGATGAAGTGCTGTTTCAACGAGCGGGATGTGTACTCCAGAACGTTCTGTTTCATCTGGTTCATCGACGTCTGAATCGCGTCATCGCTCAAACCCGCGGATTTCAATTCCATTTCCGCCCGCCGCAACTCTCGCTGCGCTTGGCGTCGCAACATGGTCGGGGGCAGATCCCAATAGGCCGTCGCCGTCAGCGTCGCCGCGATCTGTTGCCGCACCGCCCGATTCGCGTGGTACGTGTTCTGACGCACCAGTTCTTGCTTGACCGCCTCCCGCAATTCGGCTTCGTCCGCAAAGCCACCGATCTCGTTCAGGAATGCCGCCGTCAATTTGGGCGGTTCCACTCGATCCACCTCCGCCACCTCGAAACGCGCCCGAACCGTTTTTCCCGCCAAACGGGGGTTGGCTGCCGAGGAACTGACCTCGACTTCCGTCTCCCGGACGTCTCCCTTGACGACGCCCGCCATCAACTCCCCGAAATTCGGAATCTCGGCATCCTGCAGGCTGAGCTTCGGCTTGAGGTCCACTTGCACGCCTTCGGTCCGTGAAAGAATGCGATCCTCCAGCGCAAACTCCATGTTCAATGTCAAACGGTCTTCCGCTTCCGCAGGACCCTGACGCCGGACCAGCCGCCCCCACCGCCTTAACAAATGATGCAACTCTCTGTCCACCGCCGCGTCGTCCACCTCGAAAGTGGGCTGATTCAACGTCAACCCCTTCCATTCGGGGACGCTGAACTCGGGACGGACTTCCAGATCGAACTCGAAAACCAAGGGCCCCTCGTCCGGAACGTCGATCGCCGATAAATCAATGTCCGGCTCGCTGATGGGTGACAGATCATGCGACTCGGTCGCCTGCCCCAAAGCATCGACCAACAGCTTGCTCTTGACCTGCTCGCGAATCGAGTCCTTGAAACGGCGTTCCACCAACTGGCGGGGAGCGCGACCGGGCCGAAAACCGGGAACCTCCGCACTGGGCACCAACTGGTCAAACTCGCGATCCATGTACCGCTGAACGTCCTCGTGCGAAATGTTCACAATCACATGACGTTCGCACGTGCCGCGACGCTCGATCTGAACCTCCAGGGACAGTTGCTCCGCACCGTCCTCGCCCTCCGTTGCCTCCGCATCCGCGACGGGTTGCTCGTCCGCTGGGGCTTGCTCGTCCGTCAGTTCGTCGGATGGTGCAATGTCGACCCCATCTTCTTGCTTGTTTTCGGCTTCGCTCATCGAAAAAACAGCCCTGCCGTTGGAGGCGCACGTGGAAAAGTAAAAAAAGAGCGGGTGATGGGATTCGAACCCACGACAACAACGTTGGCAACGTTGTGCTCTGCCAACTGAGCTACACCCGCACTCTTGCTTTCAAATTTTTCGCTCACCGAACTGGTTCCGCCCGCCTGCCGGCCCGCCGTCCCAGCTGGAACACCCGATTATAAGCATCCGGCCGTTGGGTGCAAGTGGTGTCAGGTCGGGGAAAACGAAAAAGTGCTCGCCTCTCCCCGAACCTGCCCACCATGCTGCGGCTCGGCCCCCAAATGACCTCCGAATTCATGGCCAACTTGGAGGTTGCGGGTTGCGAAACGCGTGGTTCAGTCGATGTAAAACGCTTGCGAATAGAATTTGACCTCGTCCATGTGGACCTCAAATCGCAAAATCGCGTCCCGCATCGCTCCATAGGCAACCGTTTCACCCTCGTGATGGACTTCCCCGTCCTTAATCCAGGTGACTCCCGTGTGGTTTTGGATGTCCAGCGAGATGGTTTTCGCGTCCTCGTCTACCGTGATCCCCCGAAAAAACGGGAATGTTGCGACGCGGGACCCCACAAATTTGTGGCCATCCTCCAAAGCCCGCCGCACGGCGGGCTCCGTCAACTCTTCGGCCAACACGATCGTCAGCGTGCCCGTTTCCGGAACCGAAGTGCCATGCGTGTCGTCGCTGCCTTTGATGAAGAGGTCATGGTCCCGGTAGTGGGCCGCCAGGAGCCGATCGAACAGTTCCTCCTCCAACTCGCGTTGGCCGCCCAGCTGCAATTCGATCCCCAGCACGCTGTCGTTTTCCACAATCAGGCTGCCGAAGTGGTCCAATCCTTCCTCCCAGGAGAAGCCCCGGTCCGCCCAGTGTCCGCCGGGCACATAATGGGCAGGATGGGCCCAGTAGGCCAATCCGCCCAACTCCCGGATCCGGGCGAAACGTTCGCGATCATGCTCACGATTCGGTACGCGAATCCGTTCCGTAAATCCACATTCGTTGAACAGACTGACCATATGGGGGTCGCTGGTCAGTTCGTTACCCCGAATCGCCAACATGCCCTGTTCACCCAACTCGGGGTAGAACGCGGATGTCTCGACGCCGTTCCGCTGCCAGACTTGACCCGGTTCCTGATCGATCCACCGGGTCCAGGGCCACGTGGTCTCGGGCGTGGGCTCCGTTTCTCGCTCACCCGACCGTGTGGTGTGATAATTGTCATGATCGGTGATCGCCAGGATGTGGTAACCGGCCTGAGCATAATTGTGAATCAGTTGCTCGGGCTCCGCCCGGCCATCACTGTAAACGGTGTGCGAATGCAGATTGGCGACGAAGTGCTGAACCGCTTGCCAATCGACGTTGGCATAGGGGTTCTTGGCAACTCGCGGTGCGGAGGTCTCGGCTTGAAGCCCCCCCGCCAATAGGCCGACGACAATCAGCAACGCCCATGACAACCAGCAAAGGACATTCGACTTGTGTGAACGAAGCGACATGATCACGCGACCTCCGATGACATGCAGAGAATGGGATTCACCACGACCTAAGGCGCGCGTCAACGGAACGCGGCCCGTGCATGGTCGCGATTTTGGCAGCGCGCCGCGGGAATGTCAAACTGGACCGGCAGAAGGCCACGTTCCGCACATCCCCGGAGCGTCGCATTTCATCCTTGCTCGGCCAAGTAGGCTCGGGCGGTGCGTGCCAGCACACCGCGAAGGTCGTCGGCATAACGTGCCAGTATTTCGCGACCACGGGGCGCCCCACAACAATCCAGCGCCCGCCCGACACACAGTTCGAGGTACGCATATCGATCGGCTGTGGGATCGACGGTACGTCGCGGATCGGTTCCGCTCGGCAGATCGGAATCGGCGATCTCTGGTTTCTGGGCCAGCAGTTCCAAAGTTTCGACACATTCGGGTATCGCCAGCTGCTCGGCGGCCAGGCAGAGGGCGTGGACGTAGCAGAACATGGCGTCGGAACGTGCGGGATTCATCTGCACTTGCCCGGCGATCCGGTGCATGAGCGGGATCACCCGTCGATCTTTCAGACGGGCCAGGAGGAAGACCAGGTGGGTGAGGGGCGGAGCCCAGCCGTGGTCGGGCATCATGTGCCGGCGATGCTCCCAAGCGGGCAACGTGTCTCCGGCCAACTGCTGCTGGAGTTCGGCCAGCAGAATCTCCGCACCGTGCTGGTCGCCCAGGAAGGCCAGAGCCCGAGCCACTTCGACCTGGCCCGCGGCTTGGTCATCGTCGAGGGCTTCTTTCAATCGGGGGAGCGCCGCGTCGGGGCGGACCAGGATTTCGGTCATCCGCTCGACCGTCAGATCGTCCCGGGCCAAGCGAGCGACCAACTGCTGCAGCTGGGCGTCGGAGAGCCGGGGCCACTGCTGATCGACCACGGCGGGACCCTCCGCGTCGCCGTAGACGACGCCGCCCGCGCGCGAGTTGCTGACCCGACTCTCCAAACGGTCGGAGGTGATGTCCTCGCGGTTCAAGATGCCCGCCTCCACCAACGTCGCTTGCAGCCGGTCGATATCGATGGCCGACAACTCGCATCCGGTCGCCAACGCCTGGGCGGCCGCCAACCCCGCCACGCCGCCCATGGCCATGATGTCGCGCTGCATCCGAGCCAATGACAGGGCATCGTGCGTACACGACCAAGCCTTCCCCACCACCAGGAGCCCCTCCCAATCGCGCGGTACCAGCGCCCGGTAGGGAATGGGCGCCGGGTGATTCCGCGAGTAATCGCCATCGACGTAGCCGGAAAAGATCAGATCGCTGCAGGCGATCCCTTTGATGTCGAAGTTGGACAAGGCGACCAGCACGATGTCGCGGAAACGCTGCCGGCCCAGAATCCCCTGATAGGTGACCGTGGCCCGGCCACGAATGTGCCGCGACTCGCGCGGAGTCAAATAGTACTGAGGAAACCCCTGCGCATCGCGGCCGCCGCCGCGCCGGCGGGACGAGATGATCCCCCGCGTCAGATCCGCCGGATCGCGAAGATCGTAGGTGCAATCGAAATGACGGGCCGCTTCGGGATTCGTTCCCCGATAATGGGAAAAATTGTCCCACATGGTCATCGCGTCATGACACGTCCCGTAATCCGCCTCGGCGCCGGCCCAGGCGGCCAAGTCGCCATCGCCCGAGGCATCGATCACATGCCGAGCCCGGATCGCAACCAACCCGGCAGGGGTGGCAAATACCGCCCCCACGACCTGCTTGCCTTGGACCACCGTGCCGGCAGCCATGCCACGGAGTAGCCTGGCGCCCGCCTTCAACAAGGTGTTCAACATGCCCAGGCACTTGGGCATGCCCGTCGCGTCCATCATGGCAGCCGCTTGGCGATCCAAACGCGTCACGAACTCGGTCCGGCGGCCGTACCAGTAGTGTGGCACCCCACCGATTGTATGAGTTCCACCCACATCTGCGTATTTGTCTACCACCAGGGTATCGGCACCCTCACTTGCCGCCAGAGTGCCTGCTGGTGCGCCACTGGTGCCAGCTCCGACGACCAGGACGTCGCATTCCGCGACCACCGGCAGCCGGACTCCCGTGATCGGCATACTCTGATCTGTGGCATAAAGTGGACGGATTTCTTCGAAACGCACTTCCTGGTCGGCGGACAGCTGGGGGGGATGACCGCAGCCAAGCGTCAGGGTCCGAGCGCCTTTCACCGGCGTTCGGCACCATGTATCCCAAGGCGCGTCTTCCAATACGTCGGCCAGGCAGGGCCCGGCCAGCGGTTCGACCAGCGCGGCTGCCAAGTCGTCGGCCACGTCCGCCGAGGGGCTACAGACCAGCAGGTTGGCCACTTCCGGAGGCCGGCAGGCATCCACCTCCAGCCCTTCTCCCGAGCCTCGGCCTTTAACTCTCTCGGAGGGATCGACCAGGATCCGATCCCCACCTCGGACAAAGGCTGCCTGGGACCAGACGCCGCTCTGCTTCAAAGCTCGGCCGGCTTTCGCCGCGATTCGCCGCATCTCCAAATTCTGAAACGACTCGTCCTCCCAAGACCGGGTGACGGGCAACCGGGCACGGAACTCCAAGAAGTCGCCGTGGACAAGCACTCGGCCATCCCGCAGTTCCGGCACCGCGTCGATCACCAGGGAATTGGTCTCCGGCGGCCGCAGCCCCCACATGCTGTAACGCGCCAGCACGCCGAGTTCCGCTGCCTTGCGGAGCACCGGCACGCCGCCAGCCCATTTGGCCACTCGGGCGTCGGGCGTACAGTCGACGACACACTGGGCTGCGATGCCGAACAGTCCGCCTTTCCCCGCAAATAAGGCGCCGGTGATCGACCGATCATCGGCCAATTCGACGCCACAGGGCTGCAAATCGTAATAGAGATGGACGGCCGCGTCGAGCAAGCGGTCTTCAAGCCCGGTGGTCACCGCCACCATGTTCAGAATCCACTCGTCACCGACCGCTTGCCGGCGGCATGCCATCAGGAACTGGTGGATGTCCTCCGGGGCGCGCTCCAGATGCGATCGCTTGATCCACGGCCTGAGTCCGATCGCCAACTCGCAGGGAAGGGACGTGTCGGGCGAAACGACCACCACACGCCGGCCGCGGCGAGCCAGCCGTTCGGCCAAAAAGCAACCCTGGAGACTGGACCCGACGATCAGCACCTCGGCTCGGGCGAGTACGGGAACGCCCTGCCGGCGCACGCAACGAATCGCCTCGGGGGGTTCCGGTGCGGTCAGCGATGACGGCGCATCCCACAGCGGGGCATCGATCTGGCCATCTTCTTCTCCTGCCGTAGGGCGCACCAGCCCCAGACCGGCGGCGCCGGCCATGCCGGTTCTAAGGAAGCTACGTCGATTCGTGCGGCGAGTCATGCTTTCTCTCCGTGGTTCGATTGGCTGGCAAGCACCGCCGTTACGGCAGGCGGCTGCACCGAATTCCCCCGATTGTAAACCCGCTCGAGCCGGCAGGCAAAAGCCGCCTCTCGATCGGCCCCCGACAGGGTGCAGCAACGGGCCCGTGGCGACTGGGAGGCCGGATGGTTGGCGTTCACGCTCGAGCGCGCCGGTTTCCGCTCCCGCCTCATGCCGTATCGTCATGTTTGATTTGCGGCACAAGTAACCACGCCTTCCATCGGCCACCGCCGTTTCTTCGCACGTGGAACCAGACCGCTGGGAGGGACTCCGCCCGGCCGTTACAATGCGGCCTGTTTCCGAGCACGGAATGGCGCTCCCCCGCTGCGAGCGGGTACCGCGAGCCCAATCGACCCCGTTGCGGAGATGGCCGTCAGGCGATTCTTCGGACGTTGCAAAGGAGGACACGATGCGAGTTCAGCCGACCGAAACCGACATCCCGCACATCGACGCGGATGCCCTGGTGATCGGTGTCGATGCCGCCAAGAATCTCAGCCAGGAGGCGCGCGAGTTGGATGATGCGGCGGGCGAGTCGATCACCCGCTTGATCGCGCGGGGCGAGATTTTGGGCAAGGCCGACGAATTGACTCTGCTGTACGACCTGCCGGGCATAAAATCCCCTCTCGTGGCGGTCGTCGGCTTGGGTGAGCCGAAGCAATGGGGGGGTGGAGCGGCTTTTCGCGCGGCGGCGGTGGCCGCCCGGAGGCTGGCCGAGAAAAAACGCCGCCGCGTCGCTTTCTGCTTGGGTGACGGCTGGACAGAACGCCAGGTCGAAAACGGCATCTGCGGCGCCCTGGTCGGTTGCCACGGGCAGGATCTGTACCGGGCGGAAAAGAACACCCAGCCCTTCGCCGAAATCCTCTGGCATAGTGGCTATCCCCCCGTACTGGCCGCCGGCCAGATCCTGGGCGAAACCGTCAACCTGACCCGCCAACTGGTCAATGAACCGGCCAGCCGAATCGATCCCGAGTCGTTTGCCGCCGAGGCCCAGAAATTCGCGGACGAGTACGGATTGGGCATCGAAATCTGGGATGAAAAACGGTTGGAAGACGAACGGTGCGGGGCATTGCTGGCCGTCGCCCGCGGCTCCTCCCAACGACCCCGGCTGGTGATCCTCTCGCATCAGGGCGGCCGACCGGGCGACCCCGTGCTGGCCTTGGCCGGCAAAGGCGTCACCTTCGACTCGGGCGGCTTGTGCCTGAAACCCAGCGACGGTCAGAAGGCAATGAAAGGCGATATGGCAGGCGCCGCCACCGTCTGCGGCGCCATGCAGGCCATCGCCCGGCTCGAGTTGCCGGTCAACGTGATCGGCCTGGTCGGACTGGTCGAAAACATGATCAGCGGCGATGCCTATCGCGTCGGCGATGTACTCACCGCGCGGAACGGCAAGACGATCGAAGTCCTCAATACGGACGCCGAAGGCCGCTTGGTGCTGGCCGATGTGCTGGACGTGGCAGTCGAACGGGGGGCGCATAAATTGATCGATCTGGCCACCTTGACCGGCGCCTGCCTGGTGGCCCTGGGCACCGACGTCGCCGGTCTGATGACCAACGATCAAGCCTGGTGTGACGCCGTCCGCCGGGCGTCCGAGCAGTGTGGCGAGGCCAGTTGGCAGCTACCGATGTTCCCCGAATTTGGTGAACAGATCCGCAGCAAAGTGGCGGACATCAAAAACGTGGGCGAAGGCCGCTGGGCAGGCACGATCACCGCGGCCAAATTCCTGGAAGAGTTTGTCGGCGAGAAGCCCTGGGTCCACATCGACATCGCCGGACCGGCCTTCTTCGAGAATCCCAAGCCCTGGTTGGACGCGGGCGGCTCGGGGGCCTTTGTTCGCACACTGGTCGAAATCGCCCGACATTGGCCCGATTTGGCCGAAACGGATGCGGCCGATGTGTGAACGCGACGTCGGCCCTCCAGCAGATCCCGATTCGTAGAAACCGGGACGCGTCCCGGTTTCCTGCGCACATGCTAACTGGCGCCACGTGCTTCCGCCAACTCGGCCGCCAATTCGCGACCGGTCCCCGGGTCCAGAAACCGGCTGAGCAGCTGCTGGGTTTCCTTGAACATCTGGTCGATCTGAGCTTGCTCGCGACGGTCGCTGAGATCGCTGGACGCGAAACGCTGGCCCTGTTGTACCAGGTCACGTGCCAAGTCCGAACGGGTGGGCAGGGCATCGAACCTTTCCAGCAGTGCCCGGGCTTGGTCGAAGTCCTCCGCCTGCAGATGCCGGCGGAAGCGGGAAATGTACAGTTCGCGGCGCGCGACCAGGTCCATGACCAAGTTCTGCAGCCCCCGCACATAGCCCTCCGCCTCCAGACGCCGATGGTCATCACGCACTTCGGCTGTCAATTCCGGCTCCAACCCGGGTACGATCGGCAATCGAGCCAGCAGGCGCCCGCCGTTGCGGACGTACAGGACCTGTAAAGGCAACCCTTCCTGTTGGATATCCAGCTTACCGCGCCAATCGGTGGTTCCCAGCAGGGTTGTCTCTTCCGTCTGCGGGTTCTGGCGGTAGATCTCGTAGCCGGGTAAGGCGGCCCCGTCGCCCCGGCGAACGATCCGAACGGTGGACTGTTCGCCCGGCGGCTTGCTCAGCAAGGCGAACTTCTGCAAGCGTGCGCTGGCCCGGACGGCCAGCAGGGAGAACATGCCGGAATGCGCCCGGCATGCCAGGATGTTTCCGTCCTGCTGCTGGACCACCAGAAAAGTCCAGGGAACGAACATCACCCCGCCTTCGACCGGTTCTCCCATGCGGTCGTTGCGGCGAATCACGGGTCGCAGGATCGCCTCGGCCGGAATGTGGGCCGGATTGGTTTCGTCCAGGATCAATCCGGCGGCGCGCAAGCGGACCGTAACGTCCCGGTTGCGTACCTGCTCGATGCGAACCAGGGGGGTGAAGGCCTCATGCACGGCCTGGAACGCCGCGTCCGCCAAGCGGCGGGGCTGGCTTACCCGATGCTCGACCAACGGCTGCCAGGTGCGGGTGCGGCAGTCCAATTCGCGGGCCTGGATGCGATAACCGGCAGGCTCCGCATGCACTCCCAACACGATCAGT
>SLEY01000341.1 GCA_007124535.1 Planctomycetaceae bacterium | reverse complement strand
GTTCGATCGACGGCGCGTTGCAAAGTTCGGGGCTGGACGCCCGCGAACTGGGCCATGTCAATGCCCATGGGGCCAGCATGATCGAGCAGGATCGCGCGGAAGCCCAAGCGATTCGGCAGTGTCTGGGGGACGTCCCCGTAACGGCGCCGAAGAGTTTTTTCGGGTGTCTGGGGGCGGCCGCCAGTGCGGTGGAAATGGCGGTCAGCGTGCTTGCGACCGAACAGGGGGTCGTGCCGCCGACCCTGAACTACGAGCATCCCGATCCGGATTGCCCCATCCAAGTGATTCGAGACCAGCCCCTGAGTCCCGCGAATCCCGCCTCAATCATCCTGAGCCAAGCGGAAATGGGCCAAGCGGCCGCCGTGGTGATCGACAAACCGTAACCACGGAACGCCGGCGCCGCGAATTACAAGGGAGGGGCGCTCAATACGTCTCCACGCGAGCGAGGGCTTGGCGGTAGACGGTTTTGTCCGCGTGTCGGGCGGCGACCCGGTAGTGCTGGGCGGCGCGGGGAAAATCGCCCTGCGCTTCCAGCGCCAACCCCAGACTATAGTGAGCCACGTCGTTATGGGGGTCGGTGGCTACCGCTTGGCGCCATTGGTGCATGGCTTGATTCCAGAGTCCCTGGCGGGCCAAGGCATTTCCGCGGCGGATGGCGGCGCCCCCCTCACCCGGCACGGCGGGCAGCAGCTTGACCGGCACGGCCACACGATGGGGCGTGATCTGCCGAGCGAGTGCCGTGGCCGCGTCTCGGGCCAGCCGGTCGTGGGCGAACGGGGAATCGTCTGCGGAAACACCGCCGTCCGTCTCCCGGGGTTGCGAATTCTGAACGTGGTCGGCGAACAGCAGGGCGCCGGTGGGAACGTCCAACACTTCCAGATGGCACATGAGCACGGCCGTCGGCCCCGGCGCGGCGGATTCTCCGCGTCCTTTGGGTTCCGCTTCGGCTTGGGAAACGCGAACGCCGATCAGCAGCACGGCATCCACCCGCTGCTTTTCCGCCGCCTCCAAAGCAACTTGGCGGTCGATGCAACCGTCCGGACGGTACAGCGGTTGGCGGGACGTCAGTGCCAATTCGGACGAACCGATCATGCGGAACTCGCCGCTTTCTTGCAACGCCGAACGCAGGGTCTGGGCGGCGACGGCGGTTTGCGGCGGCCCGGCGAGCGCCAGGATCACCACCCGCCGAACTCCGGGAAGCGGATGAGGTGGAGGCATGGGGTGATGCAGGTGAGCGGTCGAGGAGCAGCCGAGAGCCCAAAGGGCGAGAGCGAGCAGGCTCCAGCAACGGTTCTTCAGGGGCATGGCTCGCGACGGGCACATGACGGCAATTCCACCACGGAGCAGGTTCGGGAAAGCACCCTCCAAACCCCTTATCGTCATTCCTGATACGATCGCTTCAGAACGAAACGGGCGAGGTGCTCGAACGTCGCAGTTGCCCGCATGCGGCAGCAATATCGGCCCCCTTCCGCCGCCTCCGATGGACCACCAGCCCCTGCTCTTCCAAGATCTGTTGAAAACGGAGGATCGCAGCCCGGGAGGGTTCACGGTAGGGCAGGTCGGGGACCGGATTATAGGGGATCACGTTCAACAGCATGGGCCGGCCTCGCAACAGCGCGGCCAGTTGCCGAGCCTGTTCCGGTCGATCATTGATTCCGCCCAACAAGACGTATTCAAAGGTCAAGCGGCGGCCGGAGGCTTCGAAATAACCGTCTGCGGCCTCCAGAATGCGACGTAGCCCATACTGCTGGTTTACCGGCGCCAGTTCATTCCGCAAACGGTCGTTCGGGGCATGCAGCGAGACCGCCAGATGGTAGCGAGGTTCCCGCTTGGCGAGCCGATCGATGGCTGCGGGTAATCCCACCGTCGAGATCGTAATCCTTCGCGGGCTGATTCCCAGTCCTGAGGGGCTGGAGGCCCGGTCCAGGGCTGCGAGCACGTTCTGCAGGTTTGCCAGCGGTTCGCCCATCCCCATCATGACCACATGAGTCAACCGTTCGTCCGCCGGCAATCGCGTTTGCAGCCACAGCATCTGCTCGATCATCTCGCCGGACGTCAGGTTCCTTTGAAAGCCCCCCAATCCGCTGGCGCAGAAACGGCAGCCCATGCCACAGCCGACTTGGCTGCTCAAACAGATCGATCGGCGGGCGCCGTCGCGGAGCAGGACGCATTCGACGCTGCCGCCCCGGTCCAGTTGGAGCAAGAGTTTCTCGGTACCGTCGGCCGAGCGGACAATCTTGCTGACGCGGCTGGTCCAAATGGCAAACTCGGCCGTCAAAGCCTCACGTAGCGAACGGGGTAAATCCGACATCGGTTCGAAGCTGGTGGCACGCCGGGTGAACAGCCATTTTTCCACCTGCCGCGCCCGATACGTCGGCTGGCCTTGATCGGCCAACCACGCCTGCAAGTTCGCGGAATCGGGATCCAGGATGTGTCTCATGATACTTTATTCCTCCATCGCCATCGTTCGACCGATAGGGTAGCATAGGCGGGGTGAAGGCGGGATGGTAAGAGCCCCTGTTTCTCGGGGGCCGATCGGGCGCCTCCCGGAGAAAACGAAAGGAGACCGATGGCCACCGCGGCGGAAACCTTGACGCGAGGTTGGCAGCTGCACCAACGGGGCGATAGGGCAGGCGCCGAGCGGCTGTATCGGAGCGTGTTGCAGCAGTATCCCGGCGACGCCAATGCCTGGTGCTATCTGGGCATGATTTGCCACGACCAAGACCGCTTGGGCGAAGCGGTGGACGCCTACCGCCGAGCGATCCGGTTGCAGCCGCATTTCCCGATCGCGTACAACAATTTGGGAAACACACTCCGTTTGCAACGACGATTGCGGGAGGCGATCGCTTGTTTCGACAAAGCCTTGCAGCAGCAACCGGGGTATGTAAACGCCTATAAGAATAAGGGCACGGCATTGGTTTGGGAAGGGCACTTGGACCAGGCCCTGACCGCGTATCGCCAAGCCCTGGGGCATGGGCCCGAAGATGCCGAGACTCACAAGAACCTGGGCGTGATCTACCTGCTGCAGGGCCGTTTCGCCGAAGGCTGGCCGGAATACCGCTGGCGCTGGCGGACCGCTGAAACACCCTGGCCCGCCTATCAGGGTCCGTGCTGGGAAGGCGAGGATCTCAGGGGCCGCACGCTCCTGTTGGTCGCAGAACAGGGTTTGGG
>SLEY01000163.1 GCA_007124535.1 Planctomycetaceae bacterium | reverse complement strand
TTCCGCCGTGCGCCGCACGAAGAGCGTGAATCCTCCCCCGGGCAAGCCGGCGGCATCTAGGAGAATCGAGTTAGGTAACGTCAATTGTGATTTGCGGCATGAGGACGGGCATTCCCGCCCGTCGAACCCCTCGCCTGCTTCGAATCCCGAATTGCGGGTGAACCAAGAGGGCCGTCGGTTCGTACCCGTTCGCGGTTTTTGCAGTTCCAGTATCGGAGCCCATGAACGGTGACGCCGGTTCGAACCTTGCTGCGCTTGGCCGCAACCCAAGGATCGCGTGGGCTTGTTGAAATTAACGAGGTTCGCGGGGTGGAGCCCCGGTTTTCAAGGACTTGGCGACCGGCGGGGCAACAAGACGCCTTCCTTTGGGGGTAACGGTCAGACTCAACCCCTTGCCGCCGGGCAGCAGTTCTTATAATAGTGGTTGCGTCAGTCGTCGTACGGACCGATTCAGGCAACCTCAGAAACAGGAGCAACCGATGTTTGTCATCATCGAGACCGAAGACGGTTTGACCATTGAACCCCAACCTGCCCACATGACGGCCGAGGATGTCGCCGCTCAACATGGGGCTCTTTTGGCGGATGCCGGCCCCTACGATACGTTCGAAGACGCCAACGACGCGTTGTTGAACCTGGAGCAGGATGATTTTGACGAAGCCGAGGCGGAAGGTCGCCTCTGATGGGTGATTCGCAGGTACTGCTCCGAGGCGGACCGTGGCGCTGTTTTTAGAGAACGTCAAGAAGAGTTATCGCGAGCCCGACGGGCGGATGCTGCGCATTTTGGACATTCCGTCCTTTACGGTCTCGCGAGGCGAGCAGATGCTGCTGGTGGGTCCCAGCGGTTGTGGCAAGACCACGTTGCTGCACGTGATCGCGGGGATCAGCTGCCCCGACCGGGGAGTCATTCGTATTGACGGGATCGACGTGGTGCGGTTGTCCGAGGCAGCTCGGGACCGTTTTCGGGCCGCCAAGATCGGCTACGTCTTTCAGACCTTCAATCTGTTACCCGCGTTCACCGCGTTGGAGAACGTCTTGTTGGGGATGACCTTTGCCCGCAACCGCCGGGACCGCAAGCGTGCCGAAGAGTTGCTGGAGCGGGTGGGCTTGCAACACCGGCGTTCGCACAAACCGGCAGCCCTCTCGGTGGGCGAGCAGCAGCGGGTGGCGGTGGCGCGGGCCTTGGCGAATCGGCCCAGTCTGATCCTGGCCGACGAACCGACGGCCAACGTCGACCGGGCGAACCAGCAACACATCGTCGATCTGATCCGTACGACTTGCCGTGAGGAGCAGGTGACGCTGGTCATGGTCACGCATGCGATGGAGGTCGCCGAGCAATTCGAGCGGGTGGATCGGCTGGACGTGATCAACCGCGTGGCGCGAGCGGCGGCCCCGGTGGACGAGGTTACGACGGAGGCGGTCCCATGAGTTTGTTTCGTATCGCTTGGCGGAGCATCCAACAGCGGGGCGTGGCGTCCTTGCTGACCGCCCTCTCGATGGCCCTGGGGGTCCTGCTGGTGGTGGTGGTGCTGGTGATCCACGGCGTCGTTTCGGATTCCTTCCGCAGCAACGCCAGCCTGGGTTACAACATGATCGTCGGGGCCAAGGGCGGCAAGCTGCAACTGACGCTGAACACGGTGTATTACCTGAGTCAACCGATTCAGAACGTCCCTTACGAATACTATCTGGAATTCAAGACGGCCGAGGAGCGGCGAGCGGAGTTGGGGGACCCCGGCGATTTGGACTTGGACCGGGACGGCGAGTTCGGCCAGCATGTCGAATTTGCGATCCCCCTTTGCCTGGGGGATTACGTCGGTCGGTTTCGGGCGGTGGGCACGACCCCGGAGTTCTTCGAAATCCTCCGTCATGGTCCCTACGGAGATCAGCCGTTCGAGTTTGCTGAGGGAAGAAATTTTCGCCGGCACAGTCCGGAGCATGGTTTCTTTGAAGCCGTGGTGGGGTCGATTGTCGCGGCCGAACTGGGCTTCGAACTGGGAGATGTCATCAAGCCGGCTCATGGCGACCCCGAGGGTTGGGGCCACGATGAGGGCTTCACTGTCGTGGGCATCCTGAAACCCTCGGCCACGCCCACGGACCGAGCGGTGTTCGTGAACATGGAAGGGTTCTTCCTGATGGAGGGGCATGCCAAGCCGGTCGAAGGCATGCCGGACGATTGGCACCGCGATCCGGACCAGCCGCTACCGATCATCCAACGGGAGGTGACGGCGATGCTGGTGCGCACGGCGGACATGGCCGTCACGCCCATCCTGCAGGATCGGATCGACAGCAGCCCCTACGCTCAGGCGGTGCTGCCGGTGCTGGAGATCTACCACCTGTTCGACGTGATTGTCAGGCCGGTTCAGGCCATCCTGCTGGGTTTGACCGCCATGGTCTGCGTGGTCTCGGGCATCAGTATTTTGGTCAGCATTTACAACTCGATGAGCGATCGGCGACACGAGATCGCCGTGATGCGGGCCTTGGGGGCCGGCCGGGACACGGTGATGGCGGTGATCCTATTGGAGTCGATCGTGTTGTCCTTGGGCGGGGGGCTGGTCGGGTGGCTCCTGGCCCATACCCTGGCCGTCCTGGCCAATCCGGTGATCGAAGCCCGCACGGGGGTCTCGATCGGCTTCTTCGACATCAATTTGGCCGAGGCCTTGTTGATTCCTTCGCTCATCCTGCTGGCGATCTTGTTCGGTTTCTTCCCCGCGGTGTCGGCCTATCGCACGGACGTGGCCAAATCGCTGCAATAACCCGTTCCTCCGCTCCGGCGGCTACAAGGATCCTGCTGATGAAACTGATCATTGCCCTGATTCAGCCCCCCAAGCTGCATGCGGTTCAGGAAGCCTTGCAACGGGTGGGGGTCGAGCGGATGACGGTCTGCGATGCGCAAGGCTTCGGCCGGCAGCGGGGCCATTCGGAAACGTATCGGGGGATCGAGTACAAGACGCAACTGGTCCGCAAGGTCGCCCTGGAGATTGCCGTCAATGACGACTTCCTGGACCGCACGATCCGGACGTTGGTCCGCGTCGCGCGCTCCGGTCCCGAGGGCAGTTTGGGGGACGGAAAGATCTTTGTCCTGCCGATGGAGCAAGCGATTCAGGTCGGCGGTCCCGACCGGGGTCCGAGTGCGATCTAAGCACCGGCCGAACGAGTTGGCTTTCCCGTCAACGTTCCTCCC
>SLEY01000396.1 GCA_007124535.1 Planctomycetaceae bacterium | reverse complement strand
TTACGAGAAGCTGATTTGGGCAAAGGCCCGCGACTTGCCGGCACGATCGCCTTTATGAGCCCCGAGCAGGCGCGTGGCGAGAGTCACCGCGTCGACGGGCGCTCGGACATCTACAGCCTGGGCGCGGTGTTGTACCGCCTGCTGATCGGCCGGCAGACCTTCCCGGTCAGAACTCGGGAGGAACTGCTGGAGATGATCGCCCGGCAGGACCCCAAACCGTTGCGTCAGATCGACGACCGGATCCCGAAAGAGTTGGAGCGGATCTGTCTGAAAGCTTTGGCGCGGCGAGCGTCGGACCGCTACACGACGGCCAAGGATCTGACCGACGATTTGCGGCACTTCCTGGCCGCTGCCGAGTGCGACCAGACGTCCGCCCCGGTGATCCTGGCCAGCCAGCCCTCTGCGGCGGCGGATTCCGGCATTCCGCGCGGAGATTCGGGCACGGTCAGGGAGCACTCCCAGACGATCCGGATCGTCCCCAAGGGGCTGCGCTCGTTCGACGAACACGATGCCGATTTCTTTTTGGAGCTGCTGCCGGGACCGCGGGACCGCGAGGGGTTGCCCGACAGCATCCGCTTCTGGAAGACCCAGATCGAAGAGACCGATGCGGACAAGACATTCGCGGTGGGATTGATCTACGGTCCTTCCGGCTGTGGCAAGACCTCGCTGGTCAAAGCGGCCCTGCTGCCGCGACTGTCACCGGACGTGATCACGGTCTATATCGAGGCGACGGGAGAGGAGACGGAACGGCGGTTGCTCAACGGGCTGCGGAAAAGCTGTGTGGATTTGCCGCCGGCTCGGGACCTGCAGCAGACGCTGACCGCCCTGCGCCGAGGGCAAGGTGTGCCGGCGGCCAAGAAGGTGCTGATCGTCATCGACCAATTCGAGCAGTGGCTGCACGCGCATCGAGAAGTCGAACCTACGGAATTGGTCGAAGCGTTGCGGCAATGCGACGGCGACGGATTGCAATGCCTGTTGATGGTCCGCGACGATTTCTGGCTGGCCATCAGCCGTTTCATGGAGTCGCTGGAAATCGACGTCCTTTTGGGCAGGAACGCCGCCTTCATCGAGCTGTTCGATATGCGGCACGCTGCCGGTGTGCTGACCAAATTCGGCCGCGCTTATAATTGTTTGCCGGAAGACGGCTTGGCCGCGCACCAGAGGAAGTTCATCGAACGCGCGGTGGAGGGGTTGACCGAGGACGGGAAGGTTATCTGTGTTCGCCTGTCATTGTTTGCCGAGATGATCAAGGGCAAACCCTGGACGACGACCACCCTGAAACAGGTCGGTGGGGCAGAGGGCTTGGGAGTCATTTTTCTGGAGGAGACGTTTTGTGCGTCGCTCGCCCCCCCGGCACATCGTTACCATCAGAAGGCGGCCAGGGCCGTTCTGGAAGCCCTGCTGCCCGACGCCGACACGGAGATCCGGGGCCGTGTGCGAGCTTCCGAGGATTTGCTTGCTGCCTCCGGGTACCGTGGGCGTCCCGCCCAGTTTCGGGAGCTGATGCAAATCCTGCAAAAGGAAGTGCGGCTGATCACGCCGACGGACCCGGAAGAACTCTCGCCCGACAGTGAGCTGTCCGACCCCCCCGATTCGCGAGAATACTACCAGCTTTCGCACGATTACCTGGTCCCGTCTCTGCGGAAGTGGTTAACGAGCAGGCAAAGTTGGGGTGCGCGCTTCGCCAGCTGGTGCCAGCATCCCCATCGGATCACCCAGGCAGGTATCGCCACCCTCATGGTGGCCGCGGCCGCGCTGTTTTTCCACTTGTATGTCATCACCTTGCACTGCTATTACATGGTTCAAGGAAGTCATGCCCCGCACATGAACGTTCCGAGGATCTTTATGTACTTCGCCGCGCTGATTCTCATTATCGATCTGCCGTACCTTTTATTGGGGGTAAAGCTACTCAGCAAGCGGCGTGCTGGAATCTATGGTGCGCTCGCGTTGGATGGGTTGCTTCTTGTTCTCTCATTTGTTTTCATCGCTTGGCCCACAAGTTTTCCGGAAGGCATTCACGCCTTCGGGACCCACCAAGTCGTGGCGCACTGGTCGCTGATCGCAGCGGTGGTCACAGCCCTGGGAGTAGGTCACATTCTTGCGGCGATCGCTGCCTCCGCACGGCACCGCCCAGCGGACAGCTCGTGACGTTACGTCATTGGCGCCAGACGAGTCGTGTGCCCGTGCTAGTACTGCATCGCAACCGCAAGATGCAGCAGGTGGAACTTGCCGAACTCCGAGGCCATCTCCGGAAAAGCGTCGTACTGGTACGCGACCTCCAACACAACGTGCTCCACCGGCGCAATGCCCAATCCGGCTGAAATTGTGGTATTTCCGAATCGATCCACCGACGTGCCGACGCGCACTGTACGATGTGGGCAGGGTGCGATTTCGACGCCGCACAAGAAGCGACTTGTATCGAGTTCCGGGCCAGCCGCGGTTGTTAATTGAAAAAACTCGCCGTCTGCATAGAAGCCCAAAAACGGGGTCGGCGTAAAACCCAGTCCCGCCCGCACGGCCCTCGTGCGATGTCGATCGTCGAAGCCGAACAATCGCGTCTCCGCCGGGATGAATTCAGGCGGTGGCACCGGGTTGGCAAATGCCGCCAGATTCGCCACATCGACGCTGGCCCACCCCCAGCCCACGCCGCCAATCACTCCCACCGACCATACGGGATTCAGTTGAAATCTGGCCCCAAGGTTGACGTCCAAGGACTCGACGTCCGTTTCGAACCGTGCCGGCACGGGCAGCTCGGACGTGCTGGTCTCTTCCTGAAAATAGGCGGTGAGGAAACGGATCATGCCTCCGACGGCGAGTTGTTCGGTCAAGCTCTTGCTATAGCCCCAGAAAAACTCGTTGGACCGCAGCACATTTTCGAAGCCCTCGTACGTATCGCCTTTGACCGTGTCGGTTCGCGCGTAAGCCAGTGAGACAGTCCCTTGGGACGGTAAGCTAAAGCGAGCTGCTACGGAGCTGTCGGTGAACCATGCCCCGCTTTGCGTCCAGGCATTCTGGTTCGCAAGCTTCGCCCCGCTCGTCGCTTCTTCGCTGCCAAAATTAAGCACGTCATGGCTGGCCGGGTTGATCGACCAGCCTTCCGGGTGGGCAGCGGTGGCCTGCAGAGCGGCTGCCGCCGGATAACCGGTAGCGCGCCGAAGTGCGGTACCGAATCGCAAGAGATA
>SLEY01000040.1 GCA_007124535.1 Planctomycetaceae bacterium | reverse complement strand
GCGGTCATGGCGGCCGCTCCGGTCCGAAAGAAATGACGGCGATGCATGGGGCGTCTCCTCACATTTTCAGGGATTTCATCCAAAGCACTCGATTGTACCGCACGCGGTTGAGCATGGCACAGGCCCCGAGTCGTTTCACGCCCAGCCGGAGGCGCCGGCAACGCCAGTACCTTTGGCTGGGCGTTGAACGAGCCAATAACTGCCGCGCGCGGTATCGCAGGCGGAACACGAATCTCCTTGCATCGTTCCCACGCTTCCGCGTGGGAACGCGCGGTTTCGACGCTTCGCGTCTTTTCCACTTTCCCCCTGGAAAACCCGTCGCATCGCCGTCGCTTGATTATCTTGGTTTCATGGGACGCGAAGCGTCCGGTCTTGCGTTCCCACGCGGAAGCGTGGGAACGATGGTACAAAGCGTCCGATCTTGCGTTGCATCGTTCCCACGCTTCCGCGTGGGAACGCGCGGTTTCGACGCTTCGCGTCTTTTCCACTTTCCCTCTGGAAAATCCGTCGCATCGCTTTCGCTTGATTATCTTGGTTTCATGGGACGCGAAGCGTCCGGTTTTGCGTTCCCACGCGGAAGCGTGGGAACGATGGTACATCACGGTCGAGTGGCTCGGTCAGAGACCGGCCACATCGCTACGTTCCTTCCGCTGGCCCCTCACGTGGCCTAAGGCCGGCCGAACAGGTTGATGGCCTGTACCGTCCGCTGGCGCTGCTCCCGTTCGTGGGGAAGGTGCCCCTTGAACCAGACTTTCGCCCGATAGCGGAATTGATCGTGGCCGTCGGGCACGGCTTGCGGCAGTTCACCTTCCGCGAACAGCCGCAGGTTGGGGAAGGCGACCGGCGGAGTCTTCGGCGACTCCTGACGGGCGTTGCCGTATTGGGACAGGGACAGGGGGAAATCCGCTTGGAGCATGGCGGCGGAATGGGGTGGTTCGTGACAGCCGACACAGCCTTTGTTCTCGCCCGGCCGCAGGTGCATCCAGACGGTCTGATTGCCGACCACCTGACGATCGCTGTCCAGCACCTGCAGGTGCAGCAGGCGGTCGGCGGGCACCTCGGCCGCGAAGGAGCCATCGGCGGCCAGCGGCAGGGTCGCCAGCACGCGGGCGAAGGCGCCGCCATGATTCTTCCAGGCTTCGCCACCGCCACTGGTATGGGTCATGTGCCGAGCCACCTGCGGCAGGCCCTCGATCACGCGGATCAGCCGCCCCCGCTCGCGGACTTTGTCCACCTGAGTCAGGAACACGGAGTTGGCGTACAACGTGCCGGTAAAACCGCCTTCCCGGGATGCCGGGGATTCCATCAACTGGGGTGGCACTCGCCGCGGATGCAGGGGGCGCGCCTCGAAATTCACCGTCGTCGGGTCGTTGTACAACCGGGTCAACTGGCCGCTGGGGATGTCCAGCAAATACAAGCCCAGATCGACCGCTTGGCTCGGGAAATCCCCCCGCACAATCTCCTGCGGCTTCTCGCCGGCGGCGACCAGCAGCGTGTTTTCGTCCAGCGGGTAGGGCGTGGTGATGGCCCAGGGATCGTTGCCGCCGCTGCGGAGGAAGTCCTGCCGTACCGCCTGTTCGGCGAAACGGCCCTGCGTGATGACCGGCCCGGCCGGCGTGTTCAACACGTACCGGCCCGGCAGATACGGTTGCGGCTGGGTCAGCCGCAGCTGCCGGTGCCGCGGCCCGGACATGCCCCAGGAGGTATATCCGCCGTGGATTCCGGCCCACAGCGAGCGGCGTTCGGGCCCGTACAGGGTGTGCATCCGCGTCCCGTCAGGAAAGGCGGCCAGCAGATTCCACTCGGTCTTCATCCGCGAGTAGAACAGCTCCAAACGCGTGAACAGCAGGCGGCCATCCGTCGCCACCACCGGCTCGGCGTCCCGGCCCAAATTGAAGCCGATGACCTGAATGTCGCTGCCATCCGGATTCATGGTCGCCAGTCCGGTACACAGATAGCCGTGATACTCGTCGCGGGCGCCTAATCGCGACGTGGAAAACACGATCCGGCCGTTGGGCATCTCGTGGGGATGGACATCGTGATACGGTCCCTGCGTCACCTGTTCCAAGCCGCTGCCATCGGCCCGGATCCGATAGATGTGCCACCAGGGACTGTCTTCCAATCGCCGCGAGAACAGCACGCTTTGCCCGTCATAGCTGACGGTGCAATCGGCCACATAGCCGTCCTCGAACCGGGTCAGCGGCGTGACCTCGGGTTCCCCCCCGGCGATGTCCAGGAGGTACAGATTGCGGCCCGGCCGATAGGTCGGTCCGCTGTCCGTGGTCATATAAGCCTGTCGCCAGCTGTCCATCTGGAACGGGTTGTAGGGGATCGGATCGCCTTTGATAAAGACGAATCGCGTCGGCCGATCCGGGATCTGCGATTCGTCCACCTGCGGTGCGGCCGGCCGCGATTCGGTCCGCGGCAACTGGGCCGCGCCCCGCCGCCAGAGGGCCTCGCGAGCCACCATCCGCACGCTGTGATACGGTTGCGACAGCTCGGCCTCACGCAGCGCCTCCACCGCCTGGGGCGTGCCCAACAGGTCCAAAGCGTTGGCCGCGCGGTACTGGACTTCCAATACATTCCGATCGTCGAACAGCACGTCGATCAGCAACGGAACGTACTCGACGGCGCCCAACTGGCCCAACGCCATTACATAGGCTTCGCGGAACCGCGGCGCAGGGTCACTGAATTCATCCCAACCCTGGGCCCGGGCGAAATACGGCTCGTTGAAGAAACCAAAGTCTCCCTCGGGAGGGGCGTTTCGCAAGCGTTCGCCAATCGCCTCGACCGCCTCCTCCGCCCCTTGAAACACCAGCGTCTTCGCCGCGTTGATGCGAATCCAATGGTTTTCGTGGTCCAGCAACGCAATCAACCGCGGCACATCCTCCGCATCCCGGCACAGCGCGGTCATCAGGTTGACGGCGTACAAGCGGCGATCCAACAAGGCCGCCAAATCCTGATCCAGTTGATCGCGGTAATACCAAGCGCGCGCCGCGCTCAATGCCGCTTCCCCCTCCAAGGCGGCCACCGCCTGGCGGCCCTCCTCCGCCAACGGACCACTCAACCGATTGGCATAGCGGGACGTCATCGCCGCCGTGTCCTCGACCCCCGGACCCCACAACACCGCCTGATCGGAACGCTCCCACGCGATCTGCTGCCGCGAATCGCTGTCCGGAAAATCCTGCT
>SLEY01000633.1 GCA_007124535.1 Planctomycetaceae bacterium | reverse complement strand
GATGCGGCTCAGGTACTGGCCCGTGCCGAGCCGGGTCCCGGTTATCGCACCTATCCCTGGCAGACTTTGATGTTCGGCCGCGGCGATGCTTGGCAGCGGGCGCGGGTGTTTGCTGGTCTGGCCCGCCAATTGGAGATTGATGTGGTGATGCTGGCCATCCAGGAGGAGGAGGAACGTCCGCGTCCCTGGCTGCCGGCGGCGCTGATCGACGGTTCCTTGTATCTGTTTGACACGCAACTGGGGTTGCCGATTCCGGCGGAGGGGGTTGCGGGGATTGCGACGTTGGACCAACTACGTGCGGAGCCGGGAATCCTGAGGCAGTTGGATGTGGGGCGCGAGCACCGCTACCCGGTGGCGGCGGCCGATTTGGACCGCGTGGTCGCCCTGCTGGATGCGGCGCCGCAAGCGGTTTCTCAGCGTATGCATTTGATCGAGCGGCAACCGACCAGCGGTCCCCCTCTGGCCTTGGCGATCGATCCCGAGCGGTGGTCCGAGCGATTGGAGCCGTCCGGATTGGCGGGGGTGCAGCTGTGGGAAACGCCGCTGGAAACGTGGATTTATCGGGAAGCTTTGGAGCGGCGGGCTCAGGAGGACGTCCAGCTGATGCGCGGTCTGGTCTTTGAGGAGTGGATTTTTAGCGAGGACACCCCATTGACCCAGGGGCGCCAGCAGCATTTCCGCGGCCGATTCGACACGGAAGACCAACAGGAACTGGAAGGCGCCAAAGCCCTGTATCTGCGTGCCCGCGTCCCCGACGCGATGATCGAGCAAATCCCCACATCCGTTCGTGTCCAACAGTCGCTGGGGATCTTTCGCGGCCGGCAGAACGATGCGGAATGGGAAGCGCATCTGCAACACAGCCAGCAGATGGTGATCCGCGCCAAACAGAATGCCAGTTTCTGGCTGGCACTGATCCACTTTGACACGGGCCGATACGAAGATGCCCACGACTGGCTGAAAATCCGCTGCCTGGACGCCCACGAGGACGGGCCCTGGACCGCCGGCGCCCGATACAATCTGGCCCGCGTGCTGGAACGTTTGGGACGGAAAGAAGCCGCCCGCGAACTGCTGCTGCTGGACGAGTCCCCCCAGCAACACGGCAATCTGCTCCGTGCCCGGGCCCTCCGCGAGCAAATGGCGCGCGAAAGCTGAGTCCTTTCCACCCGGGGAGGATACCGCCCGTGGTTCGCTGGCCGATGCTAAACCTCCAGCACATCGGTGGGGCCGGTGCGAGTGGCCACGAACAACTCGAAACGCCGCCCCAAGAGGCGACGATGGGTGGCTAATGCCAGGTCCGGGGAGTTGTTATCCCCCGAGAGATGAGCCAGGCAGGCCCATTGCAAGCGGTTGCCGCCCACCGCCCGCAGCAACTCCCCCGCCTCCTGGTTGGACAAGTGGCCGTGCGGTCCGCGAATTCGCCGTTGAAGGAACTCCGGATACGAGCCCGCCGCCAGCATCCCCGGATCGAAATTGCTCTCCAACACCACCGCATCCAACGTATCCAATAACGGCCGTAAATCGGCGAAGACGTGGCCCAAATCCGTCAGGATCCCCACACGCCGCCGGCCCGCCTGGACCACAAAGGCCACACCGTCCGTGCCGTCATGGGGCGTCGGGACCGTGTGGACCACCACATGCCCGAATCGGATCGTGCAACCAGGCGCCACTTCATGCACATCTTGCATGCGGCCCAGATTCATACGCTGCTGTGCCGCTCGCAAAGTCCCGCGAGTCGCGTAGACAGGAATCCTGAATTTCCGGTGGTAGATGCCCATACCGCAGGCATGATCCCGGTGGTCATGCGAGACCAGCAGGGCGTCAACTTGGTGGATGTCGCGGCCGTGAGCGTTCAGCCGCTGTTGTGCCTGCCGGCCGCTGATTCCGGCATCGAACAACAGTCGGACTCCGTCCGCTTCGACGAAAATGCAGTTTCCGTTGCTTCCGGATTGTAACGAGATGATCTTCATAACGATCTTGGTTTACCGCACGCGACAGCGGCTGGCAAGCCACCTGGAAAGAAGTATATCCTTTTCCGCAAAACAGGATATGATTGGATAGACCTTGCGTGTCGGATGGCCGTTCGGTCGGTGTTTCGGCGCGTCACGGTCCGCACCTCTCACCAAAAGGGGAGGAACCATCATGAGTTACGCAGGATTTGCCGACCTTGAGCAGCGGAACCAGCTGGATTACCAGTGCCCTGTTTGCGGGAATCCGCTCCCCCATCTAGCGGCCTTGCCGCCCTTCGATGCTCCCTGTTCGGAATGCGGCTTCGGTCTCTGGTGCCGTCGCGTTTCCGTCTCTCAGGGGGTTTTCTTGGAAGCCCTTGCGGGCAAGACTCCCGAGCCGAGCGATGTGGAGCACGTGATCGCGGCGCTGCCTCGCGGTGTTCCCGGCCTTCGTGTCGTGCTGGATCTGACTCAGCTGCAGTACGTATCCAGTTTGTTTGTGGCTCGTCTGGTCACGATGAACCGGCGGATTCGGAAGCTGGGTGGCACACTGGTTTTGACGGGTTTGCAGCCGGTGACCCGGGAGATCTTCCACCAGTTCCGACTGGACCAGCTGTTCGAGATCGAGGCGTTTGACAATCCGCTGCTGTGAAGATCTCGCTAACCGTTGCATTCCTGCGGGCCGGAGGCGGAGAAGACGGACCGGTCGTAGGGGACGTGCCGGCAGGAACAGTTAGACACGAGCCGTTGCCGGAAGTGGGACGAATTGTAGCAATAGTGTCTCGAATCGGGACGGTCCCGGTCATCCTGGTCTTGTAGAAGGAATGCGTGGTGATGGAAACGATCTTGCACGGATCGCGCCCCGGGGCGTTCACGATGCGGGTGGCCACTTGGTCGCTCGCCTTATGTTGGATTAGCGGCTGGGTTTCTGCAGCTCCCCCCGATCTGGAGCCGGTGGCCCAGTCGCCCGGCGACATGTTCAAGCCCATGTCGGAGATTCGGGCGGAGATTCAGATGGATCGCCCGGAGTTGCCTCCGAACCGGGCCCGCGAATTATTCGAGGACGCCGTGCCGGTGGACGATGTGTCGTTAGGTCGCGACGAGTGGCCGGACTTCCACTTCGGCTGGGCTTGGAGGGGATTCTATCACCAGCCACTGTATTTCGAGGATGTGGGGCTGGAACGCTACGGTCACAGCCGAAATGCGGTCCTGCAACCGGTCGCCTCGTCCGCCCACTTTTTCGGCAATGTTGCTCTGTTCCCTGTCAAGTTGCTGGTCACGCACCCGTGCAGTTACACCCGCACCACGAGTGCCTATTATTCCAGATGAGGCGGCCCGGCCCCCTTTTGACCCCGCGGGGTTTTTCGGCCGGGAGACCGGCGGTGGGCATCGGGCCGTTTACACCCGATCCCCGCGTGGTTTACAATCAGAACCGGTCGCGATCGTCCCGTTGCGTGCGGCGAATCGAATCCAAGAGGGTCCAAGGAGCCCATTCCATGTCGCGTTGGAATTCTCGGTCGGGTGGTGGGGCACACTGCCGGTTCGTTCGCAGGGTGCTGTGGGCGATTTGTCTTGCTGCCTTCGCTGGTCCGGGGTTGCTGGTCCAGGCTGCGGAGCGGCCGGCGGATCGGACGGAGGCGATTCGTACAGGTTTTTCGCCGAAGCGATGATCAGGACTGAACGAACTGACTAGCAAGAAAGGGGCTTGCCATGACAACAATGCTGGCGGTGGTGGGGGTGATCGTCATTCTGGGCGTATTCATGTTGGCCATCGTTGCTTGGCTGATCGGCGTCTACAACCAGTTGGTGACCTTGCGGAACCGGTTTCAAAATGCGTTCGCCCAAATCGATGTGCAACTGAAACGCCGGTACGATCTGATCCCGAATCTGGTCGAAGTGGCCAAGGGTTACATGTCGCACGAGCGGGAGACGCTGGAGGCGGTGATCCAGGCTCGCAGTCAGGCGGTGAATGCGGAGAAGCAGGCGGCGGCCAAGCCGGGCGATCCGTCCGCGATGCAGCAGTTGAACGCGGCCGAAGGCCAATTGGGAGCGACGCTGGGGCGGCTGTTGATGGTGGCCGAATCCTATCCCGACCTGAAGGCGAATCAGAACATGCTGGCCCTGCAGGAGGAACTGACTTCCACGGAGAACAAGGTCGCCTTCGCTCGCCAGGGATACAATGATTCGGTCACCCGCTACAACACGGCCTGCGAGCGGTTCCCGGCGGTGATGATCGCCGGGTCTTTCGGTTTCGAACGGGCCGAGTTGTTCGAGTTGGAGAGCGAGAAGGAGCGCGAGGCGCCGCGGGTCAGTTTCTGAGCCGAGGCGACCGTCCTTGCCACCCGGGGGCCGCTTCCCCGCTCCTCCGCCGCTTGACTCAGGGGGCTCCGAAGCCGATGGATTTCTTCAGCCATCAAGACGCCGCGCACCGCAAGACCTGGCTGCTGGTCGGCTACTTCGCGTTCGCCCTGGTCGCGATGATTGCCGCCCTGTACGTCGTGGCCGTGCTGCTGTTTCCGCCCGAAGCGGTGGACGGGCGGATTCCGGAACCGGTCTGGTTCCGACCCGAAATCCTGCTGTTCACCACCTTGGCGGTCGGCAGCATCGTCGGCTTGGGCAGTGCCTACAAGATCATGGAACTGCGCGGTGGCGGCGAGTCCGTGGCCGGCATGCTGGGCGGACGCCGAGTGAACCCGGGCACGACGGATTTCAACGAGCGGCAGTTGCTGAATGTCGTCGAGGAAATGGCCGTGGCCTCCGGTATCCCCGTGCCGCCCGTCTACATCCTGGATAACGAACGCAGTATCAACGCGTTCGCGGCCGGCTACGCGTCCAGCGATGCGGTGATCGGCATCAGCCGCGGGGCCCTGGAACTCTTGAATCGGGACGAATTGCAGGGCGTGATCGCCCACGAGTTCAGCCACATCCTGCATGGCGACATGCGATTGAATATCCGGCTGATCGGCATCTTGCACGGGATCCTGATCATTGCCCTGATCGGCTACTACCTGCTGCGAGCCGCTGCCTATTCGGGAATGCGCGGTTCGCGCGGCCGGCGAGGCAATGCGGGCGGCCACCTGCTGCTGCTGGGACTGGCCGTGCTGGTGATCGGATCGATCGGGCTGTTCTTCGCCCGGCTGATCAAATCGGCCGTCTCCCGGCAGCGCGAGTACCTGGCCGATGCGTCGGCCATCCAGTTCACCCGGAATCCGGACGGGATCGCCGGGGCCTTGAAGAAGATCGGGGGCCTGGTCAGCGGTTCTCGGCTGCAGGCGGCCGAAGCGGAGACGGTCAGCCACATGGTGTTCGCGCATGGGGGTGGTTCGTCCCTGAGCGGGTTGTTGGCCACCCATCCGCCGCTGGCCAAGCGGATTCGGCGGATCGACCCCCACTTCGACGGCCGATTCCCCACGGTTCGCAAAGCCGCCGTTCCGGTCCAGGCCGAGTTGACGCGGTCACCGACCCGCCGCCCCCGCCTGGCAACCCCCCTGGGACAGATGCCCCCCGGCCGCACCCTGCCGCTGGACCCCCTGCTCCTGCTGGGAGCGATCGGCATGCCCACCAGCCGTTCCGTCGATTACTCGCGCGAATTGATCGGCAGTTTGCCCGACCGCCTGCGGGAAGCCCTGCGCGACCCGTTCAGCGCCCGCTGCGTGGTGTTCGCCCTGCTGCTGGAACCCAGTGGCGAAATCCGCGAACAACAACGCCAGTTGCTGCTGGAACGCGAGGGCGAACCGACCTGGCGCGAAACGGCCGCGCTCGAACCGCTGCTCCGCCAGGCCGGCCGAGCTGCCCGACTGCCGATGATCGAAATCGTCCAGGGCGCCTTGGTCGACCTGTCGCCCGACCAATACCATGGCTTCGAAAAAACCGTGGAAGGGCTGGTACGCGCGGACGGGAAGATCAGTCTATTCGAATTCGTGTTGCAACAGGTCCTGATGGAACGCCTAGCCCGCCACATCCTGAACAAACGGCCGCCAGCGGTCCGCTTTCATGCCTTGAATGCCCTGCAAAATGACATTGTCGACCTGATGTCCAGCCTGGCCCACACGGGAACGCCCGACGCCGACCAGGCGGAACAGGCGTTCCAAACCGCCTTGGCCGACCTGTTGCCCCGGCAGCAACATCGGCTCCTGCCCCGAGGCGATTGCTCCGTCGGCGGCGTCAGCCGAGCGCTCCAGAACCTGGCCCGCGGTTCCTCCGGAGTCAAGAAAAAGGTATTGCGGGCCGCGGTGATCTGCGTGGCGGCCGACCAGAAAGTCACGATTGAAGAAGCCGAACTGCTCCGCACCATCGCCGACTCACTCGACTGCCCCCTCCCGCCCGTCACCCCCGGCCCGATCACCGCCCGCGAGACGCCGCAAGGAGCGGCAACCTAGTGCCGAAAATCAGAATTGGTGGGCCACCAAGGACGGAAGTTGCTTGCTGCGCCTCCCCGTAGGCTGGGCATTCAACCCAATGCCCCCGGCTTGTCCGGGGGATCGTTACGGTCCTTGCTCGCGAAGAGCGTGAATCCTCCCCCAGGCAAGCCGGGGGCATCGAAGAGAATCCAGTTAGGTAACGTTCCTTGGGATTTGCGGCACTAGGCGGTCGGCTGGCGGTCGCGGGCCCAGCTGGTCGTGGCCAGTTGCAGCACTTCCGACACTTCCTCCGGCGGCGCCTGAACCTGGGCGGGGACCTCGCGGGGGTCGTAATAAAAGATGTACAATCGGGAAGCGAAGGCGGCGAAGGGCAGCGATGCTTCGCCAAAACGTTCCCCGCAACCCGCTGTCGAAACTCGTACCTCCCCGCCCCAATCCTGGCCGCTGTCATTGTTCGGGTTGAAGAAGTACACCCGCATTGCCCCGGACGGGTCCAGGGCGACCCGTTGGATCGAGATCGCGTGCCAGCCCATAAAACGGGCGGCGCTGTCGGTCACCGCGATCCCGGCCGGTTGGGGGTGAATCACCGGGTTGTTGCCGTTGTACAGCGGATGATAGCACGCATAGAACAGGCGGAGAAAGTCTTCGTATGCTTGCAACTGGCCGCTGGCCACGTCCACCGCGATGGCAAAACCGTGCCCAACCCACCAGCCGTGGAATTCGGGATTGATCCAGCGGTGCGGATCCTCGGGACGCCCAACGCACAACCGCCCCATGGCGTGATAGATCGCATCCAGATGCGGCACGATCACTGCCGAGAGGGGATCGACATCCGTGAGTGGCGGCAAGGCGCTGACCAATTCGCCCGAATGGATCGCTTGCCCCTCGAAATGCATGACCACGTCGTTGTCGCGGGCGGCCCACGCGACCAACTGCAGCAAATAGTCGGGGTCGTTGGAGGACCACATCGACAGGGCGCGCGCCGCTTGGCACGTCGGGTTGTTGCCCTGTCCCACTCCTAATGGCTGGCCCAGCACATTCAAAATGGCGGCCAGCAAGTGGACACGGGGGGCCACGGAGTTCAAAGATTCGCCTCCCAAACGCTGGATGGCTGCCGGACACAACTGGAGATTGATCTGGCGCCAGAGCGCGGGGGCCAACGGCGGATTGTACAAAATGCCTCGTTCCAGAAGTCCGGCCAAGCCATAGATCGTCTGGGCGGTTTCCGGCCAAACCGCCTCGTCGATCAGCCGGAACACCAGATCGCGGTAGCAGGCCAGGGCGTCCGAACCCGTGCTGCTCAGCCCGAGGGCCTCGGAAATCAGTTCGTCATAGCGGTTTCGAAGAAAACGGAGGAAGACCGGATGGTAGGGCGAGACCAGGCCCGTGTCGTGCATCGCGCGGCCGAAACCCAGCGCCTCGTTTCGCAAGGTCGGTTGATCCATCGTCTCCAGACGTTCTTGATAGACCTGGAGCCCCGGATCCTCCTGACAGCCCCGCGTGGGGCCGTATACCGCGCTGATCAACCGCTCCGCCCCCCGAAACTGGGCTCCGCCTTCGAGCCCATTGTCCGGTTGGGACAGACACACAGCGACACTGGTGATCATGTCCTTGACATGGTCCACCTGCACCGGACGCTGGGCCAGGATCCGCCAGATTTCGTCAACCAGTTGCTCGAGGATATCCCCGAAACCGATCTGGCGAGCGACGAACTCATAATGCGATTGGACCACCTCGGCCAGCGGTCCCAGGGCCAGCCGCTCTGCTTCGGTCAGCTGGCGGAAGATCAACCGCAGATTCAGGGCCAGGATCTGCGTGATCAACCGCGTGGCCTGCTCGGCCGTCAAGGAAGGATGGTGGTGCCGGCCCCGTGCCACGGCGGCCAACCGCAACTCGCTGAGGCATTCCAGCAGAATCGCCTCCTTGCTGCCCGTGCGGATCGTGTTGGCCGCCATTGCCGGCTGAAGTTTATCGGGGTGTGCCCAGTCGCTGGCGGCGAAAAGTCCGGCCTGCTCCAGGTCGCCGATACGGGCATAGACCACCTCGATCCCCCCCGGAAGCGTCATGACTCGTCGGGTAATCTCCAACACGCGGACCGTTTGGGTCGATTTGGCGAAGGGGCGGGCTTGGGCCAAACGATCCTGGGCCCGATCCAGGTGATCGGTCAATTGTTTCAGACGAGCCTCGGGGCTCTCGGCGGGCATCCCCGTCGATGTGCTCATGAGCAATTACATCAAACGTAGAAGTCCAGTTCTTCCTGGTGCTTCAACAGGTCACGCATGCGATGCGGATCATCGCCATAGAAATACACCAGTCCCCAGTGGGTTCCAAAAGCCGTGCGTTTGGTGACCTTCTGCTCCCAAGGGGGGTTCAGCTCGTGGAATTCGAAATACGGATGGTTCTCCGTCTCCTCCGGAATCTGCAGCTCGCTGACCACCCGCCGTCGCGGGTAGACCCCGAAGCAGCCGGCATGACCGGTGGCATCGGCCACCGGTTGCGGGAAAAACGCCTCGATTTCCTCGTCCGTGGTCTTGGGGTCAAAAGCCAGCACCAACCCCTGATAGGCGTTGAACCCGTAAGACCGCTCCAGCAACTCGAAGACGTTGAAGCCCGGCGGCCGATACGCCACCTCGCCAAAGTACATCACGCCGTCATTGGTGACAAAATACTCGGGGTGCACGAAGCCGAATTCGATATCGAACGTCTTGATCAGCTTCTCGATCTGCCGGGTGATCTGCGGCCGATAACTTTCCAACTCGGGCGTCGCCGGGACGAAGACCGAATAACCCAACGTCACGTACTCCGAGATGTTCAGAAAGCGGATCTTTCCCCCGTGAATCCACGCCTCGACGGCAAATTCCCAACCGTCCAGGTGGCTTTCCAACAACGCCGGGAACTCGTCGTCCGGGATGTTGTCCACATCGTCCGGGGTGCGGATCACGCGATGGCCCAGACACCCGGCTTTGTCGAACGCCTTCATGTGGATCGGATCGTTCGGATCGCCATGCAGTTTGAGCAGGGTTTGATTCACGCGTTTCAAGAAGCGGACCACATCCGCTTTGTCGTGGGCCTCTTCAAAGATTCCGACCCGGATCCCCCCCAATTGAGCACGGCGTTTCATCAGCGCCTTGTCACGAAACAGCATCGCCTGGCCGAACAAGCGGGGTTGATCCAGCAGGACCGAGTTGATCGCCCCGGCCCATTCGACGGTCTCTTCGAACAGGGGGATCGCCACATCGACCCCCTTGTCCTGCAGCATTTGGGCGATTTCATAGGATCGGTCGTTCAGCCGCTCGAAATCCCAAGGAATGAAGGGGATATCATGTTCTTTCGCGTAGGCCTCCGCCCACTCGGGAGCCACCACGACATACCGCCGATCGAACCGATCGACGGCATCGATGGCCCCCAAACTCCAGCCCAGAAGGGCAACGTACCCTTTTTCCGGATTCTTCTGATTCATGACGCACCTCGTGTGCTCCGAGTCCCGCAGTTCCTACGGTTATCCCTGGCGTTTCCTGCAAAATGACCTGCTTCGGCCGCCCATTGTAGCCCCTGACGATTCCCGGGGCAACGGCGGCGACCGGCAACAACCGGGCTGGACTTCCATTCGCTTCCCCATTTCCGCTCTATCGAGGGGGGTGTCTTGCGATCCTTGCTATGCGTGAAACTCCCCCGAGCAAGCCGGGGGCATCCGGGAGAATCGAGTTATATTCTTAGCATCTGCCAAGAAATAACCGTCGCACTGCTCGGCGCGGGTCTCCGACCCCCTCCGAAACCGCCGACCGAAGGTCTCCAGGTATAGGGGAGACCTTCGGTCGGCCGAGTGGCTCGGTCAGGGACCGGCCACAGCGCGGGACCGGCCACAGCGCGGCGGGTAGATCATTTCCTGCGGGTTGCCTAACGTCCATTGTGATTTTCGGAGCTAGCAGTGCTAGCAGGGGCGTGTGATCCGTATTTTTTGGTTTTCTTGGCACGACTGATCACGCGTTTTGTGCCGATAGGAACCACAGGCCGCTGTCCGCCGGGCCGTGGCCGACGATTTTCCCACCGCCGAGGTTCGCCCTGTTACCCCGCGAATGAGCAGGGCAGGACCCTCCGCCATTGCCCCACCCCGGAAAGGTCGATCGTCATGTTGTGCAGGGAGGCACTTCTACGGTGTACTGTCGCGGGTTTTCTCGGATTCGCCTTGATCGGATGCCGATCGCCCCGCTCTCGCGTTCCCGTTTGCGACCCGGATTATGCGGCGATCGAGGCCGCTCTGGCCACTTCCTCGATCGGCACGGCGTTGGAGCCCGGGGATGTGGCGGTCGCACCTGAGTTGGCAGGCCCGCAACCGGTGGAAACGTACGTCCACTATGCGTTGGGAGCGAACCCCGAGATCTTCGCGGCGCGCCAGCGGGTGGAAGCCGAGACGATGCGGGCGCCTCAGGCGGCTGCGCTGCAAGATCCCATGCTGGAGGTGAATCCGTTCCTCGATCCGATGCATATGGGGGATATGCGACAGGTGATCGACATGGGCGTCAGTCAGCAGATTCCCTGGCGCGGGAAACGGGGGACTCGAGCCGCGGCGGCCGAGCAGGAGGCCGAGCGGGCTCGGGCCGAACTGGCCGCTACCGAACTGGCCGTGATCGAGCAGGTGAAGGTAGCCTACTACGAGTTGTACTTCATCCAGCAAGCGATCCAGGTGACGGAAGCCGATCGGGAACTCCTGAACGGTTTGCAGGCGATTGCCAGCGCGCGTTTCGGGGTCGGCGAGGTAACCCAGCAGGACGTGCTGCGGGCGGAGCTGGAGATTCTGGAGTTGGACAATCAACTGGTCCAGTTGAATCAACAGCTGACCAGTGCCCGGGCCCGGCTGGCACGGCAACTGCACCTGTCGCCCGAAACGCCGCTGCGGGCCCTGGAGGACTTGCCCGAGGAGCAGATTCCGCAGGACGTGGCGCGTCTCTATGATCAGGCGGTGGCCGCCCGGCCGGAATTGCATGCCCAACTGGCCGACATCATGCAGCAGCGTCACAATGTCGATCTGGCTCGGCTGGAATACTTTCCCGATGTGCGCTTGTCGGGGATGTGGATGGGGATGGACCGTCCGAATGCCCCGCCCGGCGGCTCGTCAGGCGGAAGTGCGGTGAAACTGGGGATCGGCGTGAACCTGCCGATCTACCGCCAGCGGTTGGACGCGGGGCTGCGGGAAGCGGAAGCCCGTGTGGTGGCCAGCGCTCGCCAGTACGATTCGTTGCGAGACCAGACCCGGGAGGAGGTGGCCGATCTGTTCGCTCAGGTGCAGAGTCAGCAGGAACTGCTGCGATTGTTGCGCGAGGAGATCGTTCCCAAAGCGGATCAGACCTTCGAAGTTTCTCTGCGGGCCTATGAAGTGGGCGACGTGACGTTCTTGCAATTGGTGGACAACTGGCGCCAATTGCTGCGTTTTCAGATCAGCGCCTACCGGCTGGAATCCCAGTTGCGGCAGTCGCTGGCCCGGTTGGAACGCGTGGTGGGCGGCGTTTGGGGCGCCGAGTGGGAAATGGAGTGGGAGCCGGAGGCCCAGCCGGCCGCCCAGCCGGAGGAGGCTGCCTGAGCGGCAGCGGGAT
>SLEY01000672.1 GCA_007124535.1 Planctomycetaceae bacterium | reverse complement strand
TCGACTTTGTCGCCCTCGGCCAGCAGGAACTCGATCTCGATTCGCATGTCGCTGAAGGCCGGACCGACCACCTCGGTAAAGAACTTCCGCACACCGTCCGGTCCGGGCGGCAAATCGGGCGGGAAATGGTGGTCGACGAAATCGTCCGCGACAATCGCCTCGATCCCCGAGAAATCGCCCATGACGGCTTGGTAGTAGCGTCGCACCAGGTCTTTGTTGGCTTCCAGCATTCCGATTCTCCTTTTCGACAAAAATCGTGATTTCAAACCCGCTTGGTTTGGAGTGCGGTGGCTTGACGCCGCTTTGGCTGGGCCTTTCTTTCGCTCCGCTCCTCCAACCGCTGGCATGCAGAATGCCAAGTTGACGGAAAACGAAAGCGGCGTCAAGCCACCGCACTCCAAAGCGGACCGAATCAGACGCTCGAGGGAGGGGGTAGAGTGGGCACAGAAATGGGGTGCAATACTTTGCTCTTGACAACCAGCAGCGCGTCAGAGCGTACCGCCAGCCGTGGTTGCCAAACCCGGCTTTCACCGACGCGGGGTCGGTGGGGAGTGAGTTCTGACAGAGCCTAGCGGGAGAAGGCGAGGATGGCCCACAGATCGAGCGAGGGTACGGTGAGTTCCAGATGTCCGCCGTTCGTCCGAACCTCCAACTCCAGCGGCTCCGCTTGCGGAGCGTGAAGTACGGCCCGCGTCGGGGTGCTGACAAACAGCGCCGGGTCCAAACGCAAGATGAACTCCGATTGGGGCAGCATCTGGTCCGTTTCCGCATCATAAGCCCGATTCAGCAGATGGATCACCGGGGGCGCCGAATCGTCCCGCCGGGCGCGGGGGACCACCCAAACCTGCTCGGCGCCTTCTACCTGAACCGGTCGCCCCACCAGATCCTCCAGCCGTTCGGCATCCGGTCCGACAACCAGCCGATCTTGTTCTTTCAGCGGTTGCAGGGCCGCGCGCTGTTCCGCGTCCAACTTCAGCGGCTCGGTGACGATCAGGGCCTGGAATTCCTCCAATTGCTGCGGGTCCAGGCGGACATCCAGCCAGTTGTCGCCGGCCACGACGATGGTGAACGGCAGGTTCCGGGCTGCCAACTGCTGGGCGATCGGATCGATCGAACCCGCGCCCGCTCGGCGAGCCGCATTGTCATACAGCAATCCGATCGGGGCGATGGCCTGGTAACCATCCAGCCGATCCTGGTTCTGCCGGACGAACTGGTACAGCCACGCGTATTCTTCTGTCGGCCCGCTGTACCAGTGCGTGCCGCGTTCCTGCGTGTAGCACCATTGCCGGTGGGGCGCCATCAATTGGTGCCCGAACGCGTAGGACATGGCGATCCAAGTGCGAACCAATCCGGACAGCTGATGCTCTTTGACAAAGGCCCAATCGTGGCCGCTGGCCGTCGCCGCGACCGGGCGGTCCAATCCGTCCCCCAGTTTGTAGATGGTCACGGGCGCGGTGGGCGGCTGGCGGCTGGCCGCCGCATGCCCGACTTCGCAACAGAAGTAACTCAGATGCGGGGCGATGGCCAACGCGTGTGGGTTGCTCAGTCCGGAGTTGACCGACAGATGGATGGCGCGTCCGGCCAGCTCCTCGGCCCGCGCTCGGTACTGAGCGACAAAGGCCGTATTGGATTGCACCTGGAAATCGTAGAACTCGGCGGCCAGGGGCAGCGAGGTACGGCGAGCGGAATAGTCGGCCGGGTCCAGGCCTTGCTCCAGCAGGAATTCTCGGTAATCGAAGTTTGCCAGGTCGTCGATGCCTAATTCGGCCAGTTGGTCCGGGGCGACTTCGGCAGCCAAGTACTCTCGGAACGCGGCCATGCAGTGCCGGCAGAAACCGCCGGCCCGCCAAGTGACGGATCCGGACGTGCCCCGGTAATCGTCGATGTGCAAGCCGTCCGCCCCGCTGGCCATCGCCTCCTTCAATCGCATGTCCAGGTATTCGCGGTACAAGGGGCTGTTCGTGCACCACCACCAGAATTTCTGTCCCTTGTGCTCGTGATCCCACAGCCAGGGGACCGGAAACGGTTCACCGCGAAGATCGCGGCAAGCGGCATCCAGGAAATCCTCGCTGAAATCGATCATCCGGCGTCCTTCGGTCAGGAAGCCCACGCTGGTGGAAAACAGGCGGACCCCTCGTTCGTGAGCCAATTGCACCCGTTCGGGGTTGCCCCAGCCGGACCATCCCATCACCGTACAACCGTAGGTTTCGTACAGGTCGGGGTTGTCGTACATGAAGACGACATCGGATCGGCGGAGCGCTCGCGATGCGGGGGCGTCCGCCCTGGCAGCCGGGTTCACCAGACAGATTGTCAACAGGGTCAGCAGACCGAGGAGGGTTCGGGCCGTGAGTTGCATGAGATCGCCTCCGCAGGTGGGAATCAAGTACGGATCCTCTTGATACCATCATCACGGAGGCGGGACAAGCACCGCTGGCGGAAAGGCCGCAGAATCCGCTCAACCGCCCCGGCGGGCGCGGCCAAGACGGTGATGGGGGGCATCGCTCGGCGAATGGGTCCGCGCGCTCGTTGCAGATCGGCGGCGAATTCGCGTGCATCAGCGGTTCAGCCGTTGCAGCCGGGCCAGGGCGCCGGCGGTAAACTCCCGAGCGGCATGGGGCGTAAAGGGAGGAATGTCCAGGATCTTCGGCACGGTCAGCGCCGCATACTCGCCTCGGGCGTAAGCCGTCGGATCGGCAAGATAACCGATGAAATCGTCGCAGTAACCTACCGCCAAGGTTGCGTCGAACGGAGAATCGCGGCGGATCATCAGACCGTACACGCTGTAAAGCTCGCTCGGATGGAACAGCAGGGCCACGGGCCCCAAGCGAAGCGCACTCAGCGGAATCCGACGATGCGCGCCCGCGACGTCCCGTTCCTTATTGCCCTGGTACCAGTCGGCGGCGAAACCGGCATTCACCCAGTGGCCCCGCGTGCATTGCTCGGGATCCTCGCGATAAGCATCGCGCCAGGCCTGAAACCGCGTCATGTCCAAGGACACATCGAACGGCTGGCTCAGGGAGTGGAGTTCCTCCACCCGGACCGGTTCCAACGACTCCAGGCCGCGGCAAATCGCATCGAACACACCCCGGGTCGTCTTATCGATGTCGCCCCGCCACGGTTCTCCGTCGCCCGGATTCACGTCACCCGCGTGCCCCACCAGGATGGACGCTTCCAGAGCGAAACGCTCGCGAAT
>SLEY01000321.1 GCA_007124535.1 Planctomycetaceae bacterium | reverse complement strand
CGGGCTTCGCCTGCATCGGATCGGCCTGGCGGCCTGCATGGTTTGGCTTGATGCGCATTTTTCCTCCCTTTCCGCCCCACCGGGCATTGGAGACTCTGGCCAGCCGAGAATTTTTCGGCGCTGACTCGACCGACATGGTTCGGTTTGCCCCCGAAAAATTCTCGTCTGTCCGATCCCCGAGTGCGATGTCGTACCCGCCCTGTTTCGGTGAGACGGAAAGGGAGGAAAAACTGCGGGTGAGGGCCGGGGTTTGCCCGATGGTCCGCGATGCTCCGGGAAGCGTCAGGGCAACCGGTCGTGGGTGGCCGTGATGGTCCGCGATGCTCGGGGAGGTTCCACGCCAGGGGCTCCCGGTGACGTTGCCATCATCGGCGCCCCAAAAGATCTTCAGCCGGGCGTTCACCCGTTCCACGGCGGGACGTCGCTTGTATAAACGTTCGAACTTTGGCGTCGCCCGCGGCAAGGCCGGAAAACGACGCAGATCGATTTCCCTCGGCGCCCGCACCGTCAGTCCGTACTGCTTCCCCGCATTGCAACGTTCCGACATCGGACACTCCCAGCCTTCGTATTGAGCGGGGCACCGATACTTCAAATTCCCCCGTTGGGGTTCATGACCGAGTCGTTCATGATCGAAAGTTGGTTCTGCCGTCACAAACCTTTTGGCCGCCAAGCTGCAAAATTCCAGGGAGTTTCGACCGGCTCTGCGGGGAAGCCGATTCTTACCCCTCATGGAAAGCCTTAAATAGAAAGCAATTCCGTACAACGCAACCGGCTCGCGCCCTCGCCGCCCCGGTGGACAGGCGAGCGACCAGCCGAGACAATTCGGCGCGGCAGACAAACACGAAACCGGGTCTTTTACCAGCCGGGAGGAACGAGAATCATGTTGCGCCCCGTATTTTCAATCATTCTGATGGGATTGCTCTCGCTGGCCCCTCCGGCGGAGGGAAGCGAGTTCTACGTGTCGCCGGATGGCGATGACCAGCATCCGGGGACGCGGGAACAGCCGTTCCGCACGCTGGAACGGGCCCGCGACCGGGTGCGGGAACGGCGCGCGGAGGAACCCCCGCCGGACGAAGCCCTCCACATCGTGCTGAGAGACGGCCGATACTTCCGCACCGGAACGTGGGATTTCGATTCGCAGGACGCAGGTACGGCCACGGCGCCGCTGATCGTACGGCCAGCCCGCGGAGAAACGGCCATCCTTGATGGCGGCCGGAGCTTGCATCCTTCGGTCTTTCGCCCGGTCCAGGATCCGGCGATCGAAGCCCGGTTGCCCGAAGCTGCTCAAGAACGGGTGTTGGCTGCAGATCTGGGGGATTTGGGTATTACCGAATACGGCCAGTTTGGCCCACGGGGGTGGGGGCGGCCGAGCATCGCTCCGCCATTGGAGCTGTTTGTCGACGGCCAGCCGCAGACCGTGGCGCGCTGGCCGAACGAGGGCCATGTGCCGTTGGGCAAGGTGCTGGAATCGGGCAGCGTACCGCGTCGCGGCGAACGCGAAGGCCGCTCGGCGGTCTTCGAATTCAATACCGCCCGCGCCGAACGCTGGGTCACGGCCGACGAACTGTTCATCTCCGGGATCCTGGGTGTCAGCTGGGCTCACGACACCATCCGAATCGCGGACATCGACTTGGAAAACGGCACATTCACGACCGATGGCCCCTCGCACTACGGGGTCGCCCAGCCCGGTTCGCCAGCCAATGTCCAGACCTACTACCACGCCGTGAACCTGCTGGAAGAAATCGAAGTGCCGGGCGAATACTATGTGGACCGGGCGGCCGGCATCCTCTATTTCCTCCCGCCGTACCCGCTGGATCACTCCCACCTGCAAGTTTCGCTCTTGGCCGAGCCCCTGATCCGCGCTCGCAATGCGTCGCATGTGGAGTTTCGCCAGTTGGTGCTGGAAAACACCCGCGGTTCCGGGATCGTGATCGAGGGCGGGACGGGCTGCCGGATCGCGGGTTGCGTTCTGCGCAATTTGGGCCAGCAGGCAATCCGGATTGCCGGGGGGACCGATCACGGCGTGGTGAGTTGCGAGATCGATCAGATCGGCGCCGGCGCAATCAAGGTCCGCGGCGGGGATCGCCCGACCCTGACGCCCGCCGGTCATTTCGTTCGCAACTGCGACATCCGCCGTGTGGGACGCTGGACCGGCCACTACCATGCGCTGATCCGTGCCGGCGGCGTCGGCTTGGAAATCGCCCACAACCACCTGCACCAGACCGATCACCAGGCGATCGTCTTCAGCGGCAACGAGCACCGGATCGAGTTCAACGAAATCCACCGGGTGCTGCAGGACATTTCCGATATGGGGTCGATCTACATCGGCCGCAATCCCAGCTTCTGCGGCAACGTGATCCGATATAATTTCTTCCATCACCTGGTCAATCCGCACCAGGGCGGACCCGGGACCCAGGCCATTTTCTTCGACGACGACACGCTGTACGTGGCGCAAGTCTTCGGGAACGTCTTCTATCGCACCGGATCGACGGGCGTGATCAAGTTCAACGGCGGCGGTGGCGCCTCGATCGCCAACAACATCGCCATCGCTTCCCCGCGGCTGATCCAGGGCGGCGCCCCGGCCCATGTGGATCGGGCCATCCGCTTCATGCACGGCGACGATACCGACCCGCGCGCCTTCACCGCGCGAGGCTTCGTGCCCAAGATTACCGAGGAAGTGGATATCCGCCGCGATCCCTATCGCAGCCGATACCCGTATCTGTATGACACCTACACGGAGAAATTCAACTACGGCACGCCAGCCTGGAACAATTACGAAGCCGACTCGGACGACCTCCAGCATTTCGTCGATCCGGCGGAACTGGATTTCTCGCTCCGACCTGATTCCCCGATCCTGGAGATGGTGGCCGAACCCGTTACGGATCGTGTGTATGGCGTCCAGGACGAACGGCTGCGTTTCCAGCCGATTCCGTTCGGCGAAATCGGGCTGCAAACGGACGCGTATCGGACCGAGTTGGCGCCCGACCCCTTCCAACTGCTTGGCCCTCCCGATCAGGCCCTGCCAGAGGCTCCGCAATCCTTGCAGCTGTGGTGGCAACCGTCACCGAACGCCGATACCTACCGTTTGGTTGTCGCCACCGACCGCCAGTTGAACCAACCCGTGGTCGACCGGTCGCTGGACACGCATTTTGTCACGCTGGACGCGCTGGAGCCGGACGCCACCTACTTCTGGCACGT
>SLEY01000638.1 GCA_007124535.1 Planctomycetaceae bacterium | reverse complement strand
TCTGTGGTTCCGCATTCGTCCCCACCCTGCCCCTCGCCTCCCTGCTCTGCGGGGGAGCGGGGGCTTTTCGCGTGCGGTCGAGTGCTTGCGCTTTGCCATGTTGCCTTGGGGAGATAAGCATGTCTGAACACCGTCGGATTTTGAGTTTGGGGGCGCCCGCGCTGGCATTAGTCTTGGGTATCGGGATCGGCATTTCGGGTCGGGACCGGCTGGAGCAAGGTCTTGCCGAGTCGGGCTCGGTCGTCGAAGCCACCTTGTCGGACACCGCGTCGGGGGGCCCGGCCGAATCCGCCGCGCCCACGGTACCAGATGTGCCGGTTGAGGGTCGGGTGGCGGAGTTGGATGATCCCCTACCCCATTGGATTACCCAGACGCGGGCCGAGCGGTGGCCGGATCGCTGGGATGCGGTGAACGAACTCGGGATCGCTGGCGACGCACGCGGCATCCAAGCCCTGGTGCACGTTGCCCTGCACGATGACAATCCGCATCCGCGCTGGCGCAGCTTGTGGGCCATCGGCATGATCGACGACGGCGCGAGTCGGGCACGGCCGCTGCTGGTCGAACCCTTGGAAGCGTCCGACGCATCCGACCGCCTCCGCTATAACGCGGCCGTAGCCTTGGGCTTCTTCGGTGATGCCGCTGGCGTGGCCTTGTTGCAAGAGGCACTCCAACAGGAAGACTCGTTCCAGCGGTGGGAGGCGGTCTACACCCTGGGAATTCTGCGGGATACGGGCAGCGCGGCTGTGTTGGCACAGCGGCTGGATCACGAGACCGAGTCCAACGTGCGTATCCGCGGCGAGACCGCGCTGGTGCTGGGGCGGATCGCCGCGCCCGATGCCGCGTCGCAACTGCTGCGCGTCCTGGCCAACGACCCGGCGCACGAGGTTCGCTGGCGGGCGGCACTGGCCCTGCAAAGCGTCGGCTCGGCCGAGCACGAACCCGCCTTGCGTCAGCGGCTGGCCGAGGAGGATCACCCCGAGGTCCGCGAGTGGATCGCAAAGGTGATCGATGCGGTCACCGATTGAAGATCGTCGATCGATTCGTCCAAGCAGGAAGTTCAGGAGAACAGCGGGGCATCGTGATTCCGCACCGTCATCGGGTTCGCAATGGTTCCTCGGACGCCGGATCGATCACCAATTGCCAAGGCGGCTGGCCGGTGCCCGGGTCCCAGGTCAAGTGCCAGACGTCCTCGTCCCCCACCCGTTCCAGCTGGGGCGGATGCTCGAGATGACCGTCCAGACACAGCGACCAGAGTTGGGCCACCCACGGTCGCCCGGCCAGATCGTCGGGGGTATAGGTAATCTGCCAATCCCAAGCCGCATCGTCGTCGGTCGCCCTCCAGTTCGAGTGCAGAATCGATCGCCAGTCTACCCCAACCCACGCCTCCCCTTCATGCACGCTTGCCGAAAGCTCACCTTTTTTGGTGATTCTTCGAGTGATTTGGCTGATTATGCGTGGTACCTTGGAAATATGCCGCTTACGTAAATTGACGGTGTTCGTCTGGCTGACGTACATCTTCGCGGGGCGAAAGGAAGCGACGCCGCATGGCGGCGGCGGAAACTCGTCCCCAACTCGCCCCCAGTATTATTGTGCAAAGGCAGCAAAACACCCGGGCAGCGCTCTTGTAGGACTTGGCGAACCCCGTCGGATGGGAATGTGCGTATTTCGAGGTATGCCAGGCGGTTTCAAGCACGTGGCTGGCGGACGAACAACGGGCAGTACGGAAGCGGGCGTTCAAGCGTCATTGAATACCCCTGCCATTCCTTGTTTTGGCCGCGGTGCGAGTCGGCTGCAATCTGAACTACGACAAGTTGCAGGATCTTGCAGAACAAGATCAGTCACTTGATCGAAACACGTATTGTGCAGGACCGTCTGCAAGGACGCATCGAAGAGGCTTCATTCGATCGCGGATTTCATTCGCCGGAAAATCAAGAGCAATTGGCTGAAATCATCCCTCACCCGTGCCTCCCCAAACCGGGAGTCAAGCAATCGGCCGAGCAGCAGGCCAATGCGAACATCCGGTTCCACAAAGCCCGTCAACGTCATGCGGGCGTCGAGTCTGCCATCGGCGCCTTGCAAAACGGAAACGGATTGAAGCGATGTCGCGATCGTACCGAGCGGGGCTTTGCGCGTTACGTGGCACTGGGCATCTTAGGCCGCAATCTGGATACGCTTGTCAAGCTCGTCATTCGGCAACAGAACGCCGCTTGCGAGGTGGCGCAAAGCCGACGCAAGTCAGCGTGATCCGCCTGTTTCCTTCGTCTTGGCGACTCTTTCGACGCTCCCAGCGATCGCCGCTGCGCGCTTTTCAAGGCGGAACCGTCGTTTGCCAGCGCGGCGAGCCTTCCGGGGCAAAAATTACCCGCAGATGATCACCTTCATCCCGCGCTGAGCCGGCGCCCGCTCGGCAAAAATCACCGTTTCACCCTTTTCCCGACAGGCACGAGCTAGGGTTCCCGCACTGGCCCACGTCCGATTCGCCGCTCCGCACGCTGCAATCTCATTAGCTTCAGGTTCTGCTGGCTGGCGGCAACGCCGACTCGGCCGACGGCGCGCCCCTCTGGCGTCCCGTCACATTCCCCGCGTAGCCGCTTGCCGAAAAAAAACTGCGAAAACAACGAAAAATCGTCGCGTTTGGCACGCAATTTGCGCTTCTCCCCCCTCGTGGTTTTTCTCTGCCAAATTGCCATGGCAGTGATCCGAAAGAAAACCCGAGAGTTCTGCCCCGCCGGGCAAACCGGCGCGGCAGAGCCCCCGGGAGGTTCACAGCGCATGAAATCACCACCGACCGTGACCGAACAGGAACTCGGCGAAGTCCAAAGGGCCTTGGATTTTGTGGAAGAACCGTTGGGCGAAGAAGCCGCCCGGCCGCTTCGCTTGCTGTAGATTACTCTCAGGAGCGGCAATAGGGTATGCTGAATTTGGATCTCAGAAAACGGACAGCTACACTCGCCCTGCCAGCGACGGGGGTACACCGGCCGGGAACCGGGGCGTTTTTCCTCGGTGGGGCGTTTTTCCTCGGTTGGGAGCGACTCGTTCCCGGGCCGGCGGGGCAGACCGGACTGCGGATCGGAACTTTTTATTTGCCAGATCGGTCCGGGGCGCCAGGGGGAGATTACGGGAGTATTGGTCGCCAAATCGCGAGCGGGCTGGGCTGGGCCCGTCTCGCACGATTCCGGCTGCGGACTCGAAAAGGGCCTGAAAGCATCGGCGGCGGAGAGGGTTGGCACGCGAGTTGCCAAAGACGGGGGCGGTGACAAGGCCGACAGGAGGACCGATCATGCCCAACCATCGTGATGCACTGTGCTGGACCTGTATTCATGAGTCATCGTGTATGACGCTGGACCGGCCGGGGCGGCTGGTCTTGGAATGCGAGGAGTTTTCGATTCGCACTTCACGCCTCCCGGAGCGAGGGCCCTCCTGGAACGCCTTGGAACCGCGCTTTCGTGGCGAGCCGGCGGCGGACAAGCGGTCCACGGCGGAAGGCCTGTGCTTCGATTGCGAGAACCGTCCGGCTTGCCGGTTGCGGCAGCAGGACGGTGGCGTCTGGCATTGCGAGGAATACCGATAAGGTGGTCGAGGTGAGTGTGACGGCAGCCGAAATCAAAGAAGAACGGTGGTTCGCGCCCCCGGATGCGGGGGACGACGAACTCGATGTCGCGGAGATCCTGCAGAAGCATGCGGGACAGCGGGGCGGGTTGATCGCCGTGCTGGCGGACATCCAGTCGCGTTGGGGCTATCTGCCCGAATCGGCCTTGCGCTCGGTATCGGCGGCGATGGACCGGCCGCTGGCCGATGTCTACGGGATCGCGACGTTCTACCGGGCGTTCAGTCTGACGCCGCGGGGGGAGCATCTGATCTGCGTGTGTTTGGGCACGGCCTGCCATGTGCGGGGCGGTCCGGGGGTGGCCGAGGAGATCGGTCGCCAACTGGGCATTCACTCCGGCCAGACCACCGACGACGGTCGGTTCACGCTGGAGACCGTGAACTGTCTGGGAGCCTGTGCGCTGGGTCCGGTGGTGGTGATCGATGGCCACTATTACTCGAAAGTCACCCGTCTCCGGGTGGCGGGCATGCTGGAGGATGCTCGCGAGGGTCGCTTGGGTACGGCCGAGGGGCGGGAGCATCGGTTGCCGATCGAAGTCGCCTGTCCCCGCTGCAATCACAGCCTGATGGACGCGGGGCATCCGATCGACGAACGGCCCTCGATCCGCGTGACGGTCGGTTTCGGCGAAGATTACGGCCACTTGCGCTTGTCCTCCTGGTTCGGCAGCCAGCGCAGCGGTTCGGAGTCCGAGATTCCGGCGGGGCGCCTGACCGATTTCCTCTGCCCCTACTGCCACCAAGGCCTGACCGGCACGGACGCCTGTCCGGAATGCGAGGCGCCGCTGGTCACGCTGCTGGTGCGGGGCGGCGGAGCCGTTCGTCTGTGCTCCCGCCAGGGCTGCCCCACCCGCCGCTTGGACCTCCCCTGACACCGCGAATTCGACCACAAAGGACTCTCCATGCCACGGCTGAACTCGACCCGCCAGTTGCGACATCTGCGCAATATGCTGCAGAGCGATCGGGACCGGCGGTCGCTGCATCTGACGATTTGTGCCGGGACGGCCTGCCGGGCCAGCGGTTCGGCGATTTTGCTGCAAGCCGTGCAGGGCTACCTGCTCCAACATGGTCTGGTGGATCGGATTGCCTTGCACGCCACCGGCTGTCATGGCTTCTGCGAAATGGGACCGTTCCTGCTGGTCGAGCCCCAGCAGACATTTTATGCTCAGGTCCGCACGGAGCATGTGGCGGAGATCATCGAAGCGGCGCTGGCGGGCGAGTTTGTCGAGCATCTGTTGTACCGCGACCCGCATACGGGGCGGATCTGCTACCACCGTGACGAAATCCCTTTCTTCAAGCATCAGCAGCGGACGATTCTGGGCATGAGCCAGCAGATCGATCCGTCCCGGATCCACGATTACATCCAGCACGGGGGTTATGCCGGTCTGGAGCAGGCTTTGGATCGTGGCGGTGACCAGCGCCGTGCCGCCCGGGACCCGCAGTTCGGCGGCAACGGCTCGAGCCAGTCCGCGGACTCGGCAGGCCGGCTGCCCTACCCCGAGGGACCCTATGCTGGTTCCGCTTGGGTGGTGGATCAGGTGACGCAGTCCGGCTTGCGAGGCCGCGGAGGCGGCGGGTTTCCCACGGGCCGGAAGTGGGAGATGCTGGCTCGCCAACCGGGACCCCGCGGCAAACTGCTGGTCTGCAATGCGGACGAGGGCGATCCGGGGGCCTACATGGACCGGAGTATCCTGGAAGGCAACCCGCACTGCATTCTGGAGGGCATGCTGTTGGGCGCCTATGCCACGGGGGCGACCGAAGGGATTGTCTATGTGCGGAGCGAATACCCGCTGGCCATCCAACATCTGAACATCGCCTTGCACCAGGCTCGCGAATTGGGGCTGTTGGGCAAGAACCTGTTGGGGACCGACTTCTCGTTCGACATCCAACTGGTCCGCGGGGCGGGGGCCTTCGTCTGTTGCGAAGAGACCGCCCTGATCCATTCGGTCGAGGGCCGGATGGGCGAACCGCGCCAGCGGCCGCCTTTCCCGATCCAGAAAGGCATCGACGGCAAGCCCACGGTGATCAACAATGTCGAGACCTGGGCCAACATCCCCGTCATCCTGCAGCAGGGCGCGGAAGCCTTTGCGGCCATCGGCACTCCCGACAATTCGGGCACGAAGATCTTCAGCCTGGTCGGCAAGATCAAGAACACGGGACTGGTCGAAGTGCCGATGGGGATCACGATCGGGCAGATCGTCCACGACATCGGCGGCGGGCCCGTGGGCAAAGCCAAGATCAAAGCCGTCCAGACCGGCGGGCCCTCGGGCGGCTGCATCCCGGCCGACCAGTTCGCCCTGCCGATCGACTACGAAACCCTGGCTCAGGCCGGTTCGATCATGGGCTCCGGCGGCATGATCGTGATGGATGAAACCACCTGCATGGTCGATGTGGCCAAGTACTTCATGAATTTCCTCCGCGAGGAGTCCTGCGGCAAGTGCTTTACCTGCCGCAAGGGCACCCAGCGGATGTACGAGATCCTGGACGAAATCACCCAGGGGCGGGGAACGCCGGAACATCTGACGCTGCTGGAGGAATTGGCCCTGGTCGTCCGGGACACCACGATGTGCGGGCTGGGACAGACGGCAGCCAATCCGGTGCTCAGCACATTGCGGCATTTCCGGGACGAGTATCAGCGGCATGTGGTCGACAAGCGGTGTGACGCGTACGTCTGCGGCGACCTGGTCGGGGCGGCGTGCCAGTCCGCTTGCCCGCTGGAGACGGAAGCCTGGCGGTATGTGGCGCTGGTCGAAAAGGGTCGTTACGACGAAGCCTACTGCGTGATCCGCCAGGCCAATCCGCTGCCTTCGATCTGTGCCCGCGTCTGCGATCGGCCGTGCGAACAGCATTGCCAGCTGGGCACGACCGGGGCGCAGTCGGTGGGGATCCGGGCGATCAAGCGATTTGTGACCGACCGGGTGGCTCCGGAGGTCTGGCAGGACGAGCGAGCGCGGGGGGCGGCGGCCCGGGGTCGGGAGGGCCCGGCCGCTTCCCGGCCGGTGGCGATCGTGGGGGCCGGCCCGGCCGGGTTGAGCGCCGCCCACGAACTGACCCAACTCGGCTATCCGGTGACCCTGTTCGATACCGAAGCGGAGCCCGGCGGGATGCTGCTCAGCTGCATTCCGGCCTACCGTCTGCCACGCGACGTCTTGCGGCGGGAGATCGCCACCGTCTTGCAGGACGGCGTCACCTTGCGCTGCGGAGCCCAATTGGGCCGGGACATGACGTTGGACGGCCTCTTCGCCGACGGTTTCGGGGCCGTATTCCTGGGCATCGGCGCCGCCAAGAGCTGGCAACTGGACTTGGCCGGCGAGGAGTTGTCGGGCGTGTACTCGTCGATGGAGTTCCTCAAGGCGTTCAATCTGCGTGGCGAGGAGTGGGCTGGGGGCGCGGTCGGGATCATCGGCGGCGGCAACTCGGCCATCGATGCGGCCCGCGTGGCGCTGCGGCAACGGCAGGTGCAGGGAGTTCGTTTGTTATACCGCCGCACGACGCGGGACATGCCGGCCTTTGCCGAAGAAGTGGAAGCGGCTTTGGAAGAGGGCATCGAGCTGGAGACGCTGGTCTCGCCGGTCAAGATCCGTTACATCGAAGCGGCCTTGCGGGAGGGTGTCCAGGTGGAAACGATGGTCTCGCCCGTGCGGATCCACGCCCGCGACGGCCGGTTGGTGGGCATCGAGTGCGTGCGAAACCGGTTGGGCCAGATGGACGCCAGCGGGCGGCGGCGGCCGGTCCCGATCGCGGGCAGCGAATTCACCCTGCCTTTGAACACCCTGATCGTGGCGATCGGCGAGCGCCCGGACAGCCAGCCGCTGGCGGAGATGGGATTGGAAATCGACCGATCCGGACGGCTGGTGGTCGATCCCCGAACGCTGGCGGCCAGCCGGCCGGGCGTGTTTGGCGGGGGCGATCTGGTGACCGGGCCGAACACGGTCATCGATGCGTTGGCTGCGGGTCGCCGAGCGGCTCGTTCGATCGATCGCTACCTGCGGGGGCTGCCGCTGGAGCAACCGGCCGAGATCCGTTTGCCGCGGGTGTTTGTGGAACCGGCGTCCGGCGAGACGGAGGCGGACGGCGAGCAGCCGCGGATCGAGCCGGCGACGATCCCCGCGCCCTCGCGGCAGAAGAATTTTGTGGAAGTCGAACTGGCGTTGTCGGCGGAGCAGGCCCGGGCCGAAGCCCGCCGCTGCCTCCGCTGCGATTTGCGCTTCACCCGCCCGGCGCAGGAAGGCGCCCCGTGTCACGCTGGAAAGAGTGGATCGGCATGATCAATCTGGCAATCAATGGTTTCGCGGTAACGGTCGAAGACGGCAGCACGCTGTTGGAGGCGGCTCAGTTCCTGGGGTTCCCGATCCCCACACTTTGCCACCTGGAGGGCCTTTCGCCCTACGGCGCCTGCCGGCTGTGCGTGGTCCAGATCGGCCAGGGCGATCGCGCCCGGCTGGTCTCGTCCTGTACCTACCCGGCCCAGGAAGGACTCCGCGTCTGGACCGCCTCGAACCGCGTCCTGCGCGCCCGCCGCATGGTGTTGGAACTGCTGCTGGGCTCCTGCCCGCAATCCAAAACCATTCAGGATCTGGCCTCGGCCCACGGCGTCCGCCAGCAGCGTTTCCGCCAGGAGCAGGAAGACTGCATCCTCTGCGGGCGCTGCGTGCGGATGTGCCGCGAGCAGATGGTGGCGGGCGCCATCGCCTTTCGCGGCCGCGGCGCGACGCGCAGCATCGGCACGCCCTTCGACCGCAACTCGGAACAATGCCGCCTCTGCGGCGGCTGCCTCTACGTCTGTCCCGCCTGCGAACTGCGCTGCACCTATACCGACGCCCCCGAGCGGGCCGTTTGCGGCGGCTGCGCCAACCTGGCTCCGCCCTGCGCCGAGCAGGAAGGCTTTGATCACATGATGTGTTATATGAACCCCTGTGTGGCTTGTGAAATCCCTACGCCCGAACCCCAGCCAGGAGTCCCCAGCTGATGATGTCCACGTTTTCCAAAATCAACGCCTCGGCAGCTACCTTGACCAAGAACCGGACCGAAGGGTCCATCGTGCCTTCCTCCGGCATGTGCGTCACCTGCGTGGACGGCTGCATCGGGATGTGCGAGATCGGCAAGTCCGCTTACCGGGGCCACGAAGTCATCTACCCGCAGCCGTTCGGCGTGATCACTACGGCGGGCGAAAAGACCTATCCCATCGACCACTCGCATTTCAGCATCATGGGCGGCGTGGTCGGCGCCCAGGGGATTCCGGCCGACAGCGACCAGGCCGTGTTTCCCGCGGTCAGTCTGGAAGTCGCCTTCGGACACGATCGGGGACTCAAGTTCCGCCGTCCCTGGATCATCCCCGGAATCGGCTCGACCAACATCGCCAAGAACAACTGGGAAGGGCTGGCCATCGGCTCGGCCTTGGCCGGCACCGGGCTGACCATCGGCGAGAACGTGGCCGGTATGGACCCGGATGCCGTGATCGAAAACGGCCGCATCGTCGATTGCGTGGACCTGAAACGGCGCGTGACCTTGTTCCAGCGGTACCAGCGGGACGGCTACGGGGCGATCGTCGTCCAGGCGAACATCGAAGACACCCGGTTGGGCGCGCAGGAATATGCCCTGGAACACCTGGGCGTCCAGTGCGTGGAACTGAAATGGGGCCAGGGAGCGAAGAACATCGGCGGCGAAGTCAAAATCCGCAATCTGAAACAAGCCCAGTGGTTGGCCGAACGCGGGTACCTGGTCGTGCCCGACCCGACCGATCCCGACGTGATCCGGGATTTCGAGCGGGGGGCGTTCCTGGAATTCGAACGGCACTCGCGGGTCGGCATGGTGACGGAAGAAGCGTTCGCACGCCGGGTCGAAGAACTCCGCCGAGCCGGCGCCAAGTACATCTTCCTGAAGACCGGAGCCTACCGGCCGGCCGACCTGGCCCGCGCGCTGGTGTTCGCCTCGCGGTACGAACTGGATCTGTTGACGATCGACGGCGCCGGCGGGGGGACGGGGATGAGTCCCTGGCGAATGATGAACGAGTGGGGGGTGCCGCCCGTCTACCTGCACTCCTTGGCCTACCATTATGCCCAGCGGCTGGCCGAGGCGGGCCGGCGCCTGCCGGCCATGGCGATGGCCGGCGGCTTCACCTTCGAAGATCAAATCTTCAAAGCCCTCGCCCTGGGCGCCCCCTGGGTCAAACTGGTCGGCATGGCCCGGGCACCGATCGCCGCCGCGATGGTCGGCAAGACGATCGGGCGGAGCATCGATCAGAACATGATCCCGGTTTACGTCGAGCGTTTCGGGCACAGTCGGGACGACATCTTCGTCACCGCCGGCCATCTCCGCCGCGAATTGGGGAACGACGAATTCGAGCGGATTCCGGCCGGCGCGCTGGGACTGTACACCTACTACGAACGGCTCGACCAGGGCCTGCGCCAGTTGATGGCCGGCAGCCGGAAATTCGCCCTGGAACATATCGCCCGTAGCGATCTGGCCGCACTCACCCGAGAAGCCGCCGAGGTCAGCGGCATCCCCTACATCGCCGATGTCGATCGCGACGAAGTGGACAAACTACTGGCCTGAGCGCTCTACTCGGTTCACGACGGGGAACAGGACGGGCACGAACCTCCCGGCGAGTTGACCCGAAGCGAATCAGGCGGCGCCCGACGGCGACGCCCCCGGAAAATCCCCCAGCGGCGCCAGCAACTCGAGATCGTCGGAGACCCGTCGCCGGGCCAGGAGATCCTCGTACTCGTTCTCCCGCGGTTCGGGCTCGTCCCCGCGCGCTGCCTGGTTGATCCCCAAGCGGCCAAACACGGCGTCCCGGGCCGCAAGGTCTGCCGGCCGGGCAGCCGGTGTGGCAACGGGTACCCGATCGCGGCCGATTCCCGGCCGCGCAACCGGCAGGGCCGCCCCATTCATCAGCCTCCCACCCAGCCAGCCGCCCGGCGCCTCGCCCTCGCCCGCAAACAACACATCGCCTGCCGCTGCCGAATCGGAGCCCGAAACATCAATCAGGTGCGAACCTTTCGGCAGATCCGCAGGACGACTGGCGTGCGAGAAGCTGTTCAATCGGTTGATGATGATCAAGGCATCGTTCGGGGTCACGAAGCCGTTGCCGTCCACGTCGTAGAAGGGAGGCGGCGCCTCGGGCAACGTCGGCAAGCGCGGGGCACTCGGGTGCGTGTTGATGTAATTGATCACCGTCAGCACGTCCAAAGCGGAAACCTGCCCATCGCCCGTCACATCCGCCGGATCGGCCGGATTCTGCCAGGAAACGGCGGAAGCCTGACCCGCAAAATCCACGGAACCCAGCGTCTCGCCCCAACCCAACGTCACCACTTGGGTCAAGGTCATCGGCTCCGCGTCGGGCGGCGCGATCGCCTGGACACGATATTCCCCGGGCGGCAGTCCGCCCAAACGGTAATCGCCCCCGCGATCCGTCACCGTTTCCGTCTGCGGACCAATGGACAACCGGTCCAGCAGCACGTGCGAATCCCCGTGCTGGCCCACGATCGCCGAGGCGATCTCCGGCACCGCCCGCTCGATCGCCAAAGTCTGGCTCTGGCCGGCTGCCAACGCTCCGCTCGTGGTCCGCTCCAGCAGCCGGCCGGCCGCATCATAAACCGAGATGCGGGCATAGTCCTCGCCCCCAAAACCGACCGCATCCACGCGGAGCGAGCTTACCGGCTCCGAAAAATCCAAACGCAGGTCCACCTGAGGCGTCCACAACGCATGCGAACCCGAGCCCGTCGCGCCCGGGAAACCCAACACGTGGCCCAGCTGCGGGAACGAATTGGCTTCCGCCACAACCACGTCACGCTTCGAACCCGCCGAAGGAACCGTACGCAATTGCACTCCCGCCCACTCGTTTCCCAAGGACGTTCCCGCCGGGAAGGCGTCCGGATCGAGCGATTCGGACAAATCCAACGGTTCACCCTCGGCGTCGACCAGCCGAACGGTCCAATCGGCCAGCGGTCGTTCGCCCGGATCAAATCGACCGTTCCCATCCGCGTCGTTCCAGACCACCCCGTTGATCCCCGGTCGCTGCACGGCAGCCCACTGGTCCGTTCGGGCCCGAAAAACTTCCGATGTCACCCCCGTCCGCAAGTCCCGCGTGCGAATGTCAATCGTCTGGGCGACCGTGGTCGAGACGGGAATGGCCAGATCCAGCTCCACGCGATGTCGCCCGTCGAACTCGGCCACCGAAAACCAAGCCCCGTCATCGATCCGGGCCTCGGCCACATCGATCCGATTGATCGTGATATCGCTTTGCCATCCTGCCGAGTTTCGATTCGTCAGGGTCCGGACCTCGGAAACCCCCTGAAAACGGTAAGCCTGCTGGA
>SLEY01000052.1 GCA_007124535.1 Planctomycetaceae bacterium | reverse complement strand
ATGCGGCTCAGCTGCGACATGATTACGCGATGGAGTTCTCGCATCCGCGGGAGGTCGATCGGGTGCGGGACCGCACGGTGCGGCAGCGTCTGGAAACGGAGCGGGCCGAAGTCACGTTGCCTTTGGCGCTGGAACGCCAGCGGCTGGAGGTGCAGAAAGCGCGCCAGCAGCACGAGCGGTCGGAGGAGAGGTTGCAGCATTTGGAGGCCGATCGGGAACGGATGACCGTCCGCGCGCCGAGTTCGGGGCTTGTGTACTACGGCAAGAGCACGCGGGGGCGTTTCAGCGATGCGGGCTCGTTAAGCGAAAACCTGCGCCCCCAGGGCACCGTCCAGTTGAATCAGGTGATCATGACGGTCGTCGAGCCGCAACCGGTCGGTCTCCGATTGACGGTTCCCGAGGAGCAGTTGCATCGGATGCGAATCGGTTTGGAAGGCGTGGCGATCCCCAAGGGCTACCCCCGTTTGCGGCTGCCGGTGGTGGTCAACGAATTGGCGACGATTCCTCTGCGACCGGGCCATTTTGACGCCCGGGCTCAGGTCACGGCCACCGAGGCTGCCCCGCGCGTGTTGCCGGGGATGGTCTGCGAGCTGCGATTCGAATCTTATGTGGCGCACGACGCCCTGACCATCCCGCCCGAAGCGTTGCAAACGGACCCGCACGATCCGGATCAGCACTACGTCTATCGGGTGGATGCAGAGGACCGTCCCGTACGCCGGGACGTGGAGGTGGGAGAACAGACCGACAAACACGTCGAGATCCTCGAGGGCCTGCAGGCGGGCGATCGGGTCCTGCGGGAAGCGCCGGAGTAGAAGGACTCGTGCCGTCGTGATTGGCGAGCGGATGGGTGAGTGAATGGTTCCTGGCCGCAGGGGGAGAGGTGCATGCGTACGTTTTTTCGAGCGATTTTGATCGGGTTGTTGGCGGCGCCGGTGGCGGTGGCGGTTTCTCAGCCGCCGGGGGTCGGTTGGGCGCCGCCGCCGGAGGAACGGGAAGCGGCCATTGACCGGGGGGTTCAATTCCTGCTGGAGCGTCAGAATCCCAACGGCTCTTGGGGATCGATCGGGGGTCAGCGGCCGTTCGAGGTCCTGGCGCCGGTGCCGGGGGCGCACCATGCCTTCCGCGCCGCGGTGACCTCGCTGTGCGTTTCCGCCTTGTTGGAAACCCGGGCCGGCGACACGGCAGTGCAGGAAGCGATCGATCGGGCGGAGGATTGGATGTTCGAACATCTGCCCCGCTTGCGACGTGCGACCCCGGCCGTGTTCTACAACACCTGGGGCCACGCCTACGCGATCCGAGCCCTGGTCCGACTGCAGGAGCATCGCGAGGGCGACTCGGCACGCCAGCAGCGCCTCCGCGAGATGATCGAGCAGCAGATCGAATTGCTGTGCCGGTACGAGGTCGTCGACGGCGGTTGGGCCTACTACGATTTCGAGGCTCGTACCCAACGGCCCAGCGGTTCATCGATCGGCTTCGTCACCGCGACCGTGCTGATCGCCTTGGATGAAGCTCGGGCGGTGGGCATCGAAATGCCCGAACGGTACCTTCGTCGAGCCCGGGCGTCCATCCTCCGCCAGCGGAATCCGGATTTCAGCTACGTCTATGGCGAGTACCTCAAATACCGCCCCATGTTGGATGTCAACCGGCCAGCCGGCAGTCTGGGTCGCTCCCAAGTCTGCAATCTGGCCATGCGGCGGTGGGGCGATGAAACGGTTACCGACGATGTGATCCGCGATTGGTTGGATCGATTGTTCGCCCGCAACGGCTGGCTGGACATCGGTCGCAAACGGCCGATCCCCCACGAATCCTGGTTCCAGGTCGCCGGCTACTTCTTCTACTACGGCCACTTTTATGCAGCCGGGTGCATCGAACTGTTGCCGGAAACCGAAAGGCGCCCCTATCAAGATCAAATGACCGCCTTGCTGCTCGGGCTGCAGGAAAAGGATGGTTCCTGGTGGGATTTCCCCTTATACGACTACCACCAGCAGTACGGCACGGCGTACGCATTGATGACGCTTCACCGCTGCCGCTGAAAAAAGAGCCAGGAGTGGGGTGTTCCATTTGTACCGTCTTCACCCCGTCTTGTACGCTTGGAACGTAACGACTTCGGTTCCCCGATGGCTGGTCCGCACTCCAAGAACGGCCCGAATTCCCGTTAATTCCCCAGGGCCAGTTCTTCCTCCGCATCCTCAGCGGAATTCTCCCTCTCTTCCGCTGCTTCCGTGCGGCCATGCGCAATCGGAATCAAACCTTCCACCGCGAAGTCCACCACATGGCGGTCCTGCGGAGCCGGATCGACGACCAGCCACAGGCGGCGAGTTTCCTCGGGCACCGAATCCCGCCAGATCGATAACACCTCATCCACGTCCAGGTGCGGATTCCCCCGGCGGTGGCCTTCGGTTCCCGGCGGCCGCGGATGCAGCGGCAACCAAAGCATGGCCACCCGGGCGCTGCTGCGGTAGAATACCCCGCCAATGATCTCGCCCCGCTCGTTCAAATCCAAACGGTAATGGAACGTGCGGCTGCCCCGCAAACGCGGACTCTGCTGGTACTCGCCCCGCGAATCTCGAGCATAGACCAGCGTCATCCGGACTTCGACCTGGCGATCATTCAAACGTTGGGACGAGCTGTTGAAGGCGTAAGCCGGATAATTCCACCGCTCTTCCCCCGGATCGGCCTCCAGACCCAACGGATGACTCCCGCGACCGATCCAGTTGGCAACGACCGCATGCAGCAAGGGAGCGGAGATCAATCGGCTGGAGCCCGACAGATCCTCATAGCCGTTGTAAATGTACAACTCGGCCAGCAGGCCCTTGATCGTGGCCGGCGAGAACACCACGCCATTCCGGGTCACGCTCTGCTCCGGTTCGGCATGGCGGATCGCGGCGGCGGCCCAGCCGTTGCAGTGGCCGTGCCAAGCCGGAATGGCGATCCGGGTCACCTGTCGCCGCCTCAATAGCCCCCCCGCCTCGGTAACGGGTTGCTGGTAACGATTGTTATCCCAATCCTCCCAAGCCGTCGCGCGAGACACCCCGCCGTGAAAGGCGCGATCGTAGACCCGCATGGCCCCGATCGTGCCACCGGCCCGATCGGGATAAATATAACCTGAATAGGGTATTCGTTCCTGGCTCACGCCGCCCTTGGTGGGCAGCGAGTCGAATCGCCACTCGAAATCGGTTCCCCAGTGTTCTTGAAAGACCTGGT
>SLEY01000527.1 GCA_007124535.1 Planctomycetaceae bacterium | reverse complement strand
TGTTCGAATTACGGTCTGTTCCTCAGCGTGTTGCTGCTGACCAGTGCCGTTTGGCTTGTCGGCAAGCGCTGGCGAATCCGTCGCACCTGGAGTGCCTTGTTGGTTGCCACGCTGGTGGTCGCGGCGCTGGTGGGCCCCGTGGTGGTTGTCCAGCTCCGCGTGTCGCGGCGACACGGTTTGGTCCGTTCGCGGGAATTGGTGCGGCGGCTTTCTGCCCAACCGGCGGATTACTTGGTGAGTGCCCGCCCGCGTTGGATCGAGCCGGACTGGGTGCGAGAGCATCGCGGGAAGACCCATTTTCCCTTGTCTCCCGGCGTGTGGAATCTGACGTTCGCGATGGTCGGCGTGGGGGTGGGATTCGCGCGCCGCCGCTGGCGGGCCTGGACCGGTTTCTGCCTGACCGCCCTGGCGGTGGCCTGGGTGTTGTCCCTGGGGCCCGGTTGGGAACTGAGAGGTCGGAGTCCCTACTTCCTGCTCATGGATTGGTATCCGGGGTTCGGCCAGGTGCGCAGCCCGTTTCGCTTCGCCGTATTTGTCCAGTTGCTCATCATGCTGTTGGCAAGCTGCGGGTGGGCGGGAGTGAGCGGCGCCGTTCAGCGCCGTGCCGTCCGGTTGCCGCAACGTGGACGAACCGCCGTGGCCGCCGCTTGCTTGGCGGCGTTTGCCGGCCCGGCCTTTTGGGAGACGTTGCCGCAGCGCCAGCCGACGTACACGCCGCCCGGTTTCGAAACCCAGCGTGGATGGATCGAGTGGTTGCAGACCAACACGAGTGCGGACAGTGTCATTGCCTGTCTGCCGTTTCCCACCGGCAATCATGTCGCCTGCTACGAGCCGACGGCGCTGTGGATGTACTGGTCGTCATTCCATCGGCGCCGCTTGGTCAACGGCTACTCGGGCTTCTTGCCGCAGAGCTATGTCACGTTGAAGCGGAAAATGGCTGGTTTTCCGGACCAGGCGTCGATCGACCAACTCCGAGTGCAGGGCGTCACGCACTGCGCGATCCCCCGTTCGTATCTTACCCGAGCGGAGATCGAGCGCGATTCGACGGCCGGACGCCATCTCCGCTGGCGTTATGGCGACGAGGTGGCGAAGCTCGACATCTACTCGCTCGTACCATGATTCCGGGCACTCCCTGATCGGGCGGTACCCTCGCCTTCGCGCTGGGAGCCCGGCCGCGGCTGCTCGGCACAAGTTGAATAAGCGATGTCCATTCTATACCGTGCGCGGGCAGCTTTGTCGTAGAACGGATTTCAATCCGTTTGGTGGACCGGTGACGAGATGATAGCATGCGTTGACCGCGAAATTCCCTGAATTACCCTTTCCGCCAGGGTCCACCTCCGTTGTGGCTCTTGGCTCTTCGATGGTGGATCATGATTTTTACACGCTGGATTCTGGCACTGAGCTGCTTGCTGCTGGTCGCCGACCCCGCTCGGGCGGAACCGCCGGAGGGGCGGTTTTGGGTGGGCGCCTGCACCCATTTCTGCCAAGGTAAAGGGCTGGTCGAGCAGAATCTGGAGAGCATTCGGCAGGCGGGCATCGATTCGATTCGCGACGAGGTGGTGTGGAGTGCGATCGAGCGGGAGAAGGGCCGGCTGGAAATGCCCGAACGGTTCGACACCTACGTCCGCCGGGCAGCCGCCGAAGGCCTGGATGTGCTGTTGATCCTGAACTATGCCAATCGTTTCTACGACGATGGCGACCGGCCCCGCTCCCCGGAAGCGATCGAGGGATTCTGCCGTTATGCGGAGTTCGTGGTCGAGTACTTCGGTTCGGACGTCCGCCGCTACGAGGTCTGGAACGAGTGGGACATTGGGATCGGGTTGCCGGAGCCGTATCGTCGCGGCGGTTCGCCGGAAGACTATGTGCGGCTGCTGCGCGCGGTGTATCCCCGGATCAAGGCGGTGGATCCCGAGATCACGGTGCTGGCCGGCGCCTCGACCAGTGGCGGGGTCAAGCGGGGTTGGCTGGAGGAGATCCTGCAGCGGGGTGCGTTGGATTTCTGCGACGCCATCTCGATTCACAGCTACAACTACAACGAGCCGTTCCCCCAACGCAGTCCGGAGACGTGCGCGGCCTGGATGACCGAGGTCCAGGCGATGATCCGTTCCTACAACGACGGCCGCGACGTGCCGTTTTATGTCACGGAAATGGGGTGGCCGAACCATGACGGCCGGGGCGGGACCTGCCCCCAGTTGTCCGCTTCGTACCTGGCCCGCCTGTACCTGCTGGCTCGCCAATCGCCCTCGTTCCGCGGCATCTGGTGGTACGATTTCCAGGATGACGGCTGGGATGCGGAGTACAATGAGCACAATTTCGGGTTGGTGCGACCGGACCTCACGCCGAAGCCCGGTTATCACGTGCTGGCCGACATTGCCCCGCTGGTCTCGCGGGGACGGTTTCTCGGCCGCCAGGCGACGGACGATGACGATCTGTGGATCCTGCGCTTCCGCATCGACGACCAGGAGGCCTGGGCCGTATGGTCCGGCGATGATCGCGATCGCCAAGTGGTTTTTCAGAGCGCGCACCCGGAACGGCCGCTGACGATCCGCCAAGCCGGTCATGCCGCGCGGATTCAGTCCTGGGGTTTTCGCGACTGGGCCCGCCGCCAACCGAAGCACGACGACCAGCTCTCCCTGGTGGTCGGCCACCGCCCCGTATTACTCGGCACCGATCTCAGCGGCGTCTCGGTAGCCCGGGTCACACGGCTGGAAATGGCGGCGCCGGAGCATTGATGAATCCGGTCCGTCGCTATTTCGACATCAAGAACAATTCGGCCAGTCGTTGGGGATCGTCTCCATGCCAATCCCACATTGACAGCGCATCTTCCCGCACCTCCTGGTAGCCCAGATGGCGCTCGCTTGTCAGCCAGGTCCAGTCGACGATGCCGGGATAGATCAGGGGGATGGTCTTGGTGGGGACGGCCTGCCAATCCGGCGCATCGCCCTGGAAGGACACCGACTGGACAAACCGCCGGGGTTCCACACCCGCCTGCTCTGCTTCCAGTCCCAGCCCGAGCTGGTAGGGCAGGGCCACCCAATGCCAGCGACTACCGGACCCGTGATGGACGGCGGGCGACCAGGTGTACAGCCCGCCCGGGCGCAGGGGTTTGTCGTCGGAATACCCCGTATCCAGCTGGCGGGACATCGTGAGGGTCCATTGCCCGTCTTCCCAGATCCCCCGGGCACGCCAAGCTCCGGCGCTGCCCTCCG
>SLEY01000558.1 GCA_007124535.1 Planctomycetaceae bacterium | reverse complement strand
CGGTTTAGCTCTCTGGCGGGATCGGGGTCCCGTGCGGATCTCGGCGCGGCGCGTTCGTCGCCTGAACCAACCGCTGACGCAAGGCTTCCCCCGTGAAATGCTCTAAACGCTCGGCTTCCTCATGCAGACGCTCCAAAGGCACTCCGGCAGCACTGACCAGATACTGTTCCCACAAACGGTGCGAGCGCACCAGCCCGCGGCCATAGCGGATGCCTCGCTCCGTCAAACAATAACCCCCCGCCTCCAGCCGCATACGACCGCGCAAGCGTTGCCAGATCAGAACCACCCGCAAAGCGAAGGAGCCGGTCACCAGCTGTTTTTGCAACCGCGATCGCCGTACCGCCCCACCCGGCTCCCGCTCGTCCCAACGGTACATCACCGCGATCACATCCTCTGCCAACACCCGCCACGCCCATTGGTGTTGCCGAAGCGTCCGCGCGACCCAGCCGTAACGGGGGGCGAAGAGCGCCGCCAGCAAAAAGAATCCGCCCGCAGCAAACGCCATCATGCCCGACGTGGTCGTGCTGCGGTAACCAAACCACTCCGGCACGGCCAAGGCGCCGATATGTCCCAGCACCGCCGACAGCGCAGCCAGTACCGCACTCCATACGATCATCCGCCCCAAACGGTCGGTCAGCAGGGCCGCCGTCGCCGGCGGGACGATGAACATCGCCACCACCAAAATGTTCCCCACGCTCTCGAAACTGGCGACCGCCGTCACCGCCACCAGGGACATCAACAGATAATGCAACAGCCCGGCGTGAAAACCGCTGGTCGTCGCCAGCGCCGGATCGAAAGAGCACAACTTCAACTCTTTGTACAGCAGGGTCACGAAGACCAGGTTGAGCATCAATACCACGCCCAAGACAACGACCACCCGCGGAATCTCCCAACCTGCCAAATCCCAGCGGTCCAGCGGCGTTAACTCGAGGGCCCCGTACAACACACAGCCGGGATCCAATTGTACACGATCCGCCGCCCGGACAATCATCACCAGCCCCAATGCGAACAGGGCCGTGAATGTAACCCCCAGCGCCGCACCTTCATCGACCCGGCCCAAATCGCGGATCCACTGCGTCATCACCGCGGTCAGCACGCCGAACAGGACCGCGCCGAGGAACATGGGCAGACTGCTGCGGCTGCCGGTCAAGAAAAAGGCCGCCGCCAGACCGGGCAGCACGCCATGACTGATCGCATCGCCCAGCATGCTCATCTTGCGGAGCACGAGAAAGTTGCCCAGCAGGGCGGCGGCCACGGCGCACAATACGCCCGCCACCACAATCCAACCGTCCAGCTGCCAATTCCACCCGGCCGCCCATGCCATGTTCATGCCCCTCCGTCCGCGCGCGGAGATTCCACCGCACCCAGCGGGCCGGGCGGAACGGAGTCCTCCGGGACCGCACCCAATTCCTCGGCCAACATCGCTTCCAGCCGCTGGAGCGTCTGCGGATCCAGCACCTCTTCAATCATCTCGGCCCTGTGGTCCACCCGGCCGGCCGCCACATCGGCATGGGTGAGCAAGTACAGCTCCCACAGCCGATGCTCCCGGGTCAGACGGGCCGCCCGGCTGGCGCCAGCCGGCGTCAAACACCAACCGTCACCCGGCCGGCGTTCCACCCATCCCGCCCGCCGAGCACGCCGCAATTCCCGCCGCAAACTCCGCGCGGACCAGCTGCGCGCCGCCAGCAGCGTTTCAAAAGTCACCGACCACCCGGCCGCCCCATGCCGGGCACGGGAGGCGTCCAGCGCCCGCAACAAATGCTGCCGCGCAAACATCCGTTCCAGCCGCCGGCGACGCAGCACGCGGGCCAGCACCCCCCGCGAAGGCGCCAGCAACATGCTGCCGAAAAACAAACCCGCCGCCACCAATACAATCGTCGCTCCCGACGGCAACTGCGGAAATAACGCACTCAACGACGCGCCCATCAGCGAACTGAACGCCCCGATTCCCGCCGCCAAACCCGTCATCCGGTCCATCCGCTCCGTCCAGAAACGAGCCGCCGCCGCCGGAATGATCAGCAACGCAATCATCAACACCAAACCCACCGCCTGTAAACCGACGATCGTCACCAGCACGACCAGACCGATCAGCAGCACATCCAAGGCCACCACCGGAAAGCCCTTCGCCCGAGCGTACTGGTCGTCAAAACTCAGCAAACGCAACTCCTTGAACAACAACAGGCAGATCAGCAACCCCCCGAATGCGACGGCCCCGATCAACCAGGCATCGCGGGCCACCATCGACGCCGTCTTACCAAAGATGAAATCCTCCAGACCCGCCGCATGACCCGCCGGCATCTGCTGGACCACCCCTAACAAGGCCACCCCCGCACCGAAAAACACTCCCAACACAATCCCTAACGCCGTGTCCTCGTGCAAACGCGTCCCGTGGCGGATCAACAGAATCACCGCCATGCCCAGCAATCCGCTCACGGCCGCACCCGACAACAGCAGCGGCAACGATCTGCCCGAATGGCCCCAGCCGACGGCCAACAGGAAGGCGATCGCCAAGCCCGGCAGCATCGCGTGACTGAGGGCATCCCCCACCAAGGCACGCCGGCGCAGCAACGTGAAACTGCCGATCACACCGGAGGCCAGTCCCAGCAGACCGGTTCCCAACAGCACAATCCGCGTGTTGTAGTCCTCCAGACGCCATAAACGACGCCAGTGGGAACCCCGCCCCGCGGCCGGTGCGGTACTTCGGGCTCCAGCCGACTCCGGCCTCGGCGAGAACGCCCTGCCGCCCGAACCCGGGGCGACCCCAAACATTCGATCCGGCGCGGCGGAAAGGTCGCACTCGCCAACCCCCCGAATCCGCGGCAATTCGGCTACCGGCAACGTCCAAGACGCCCGAACCGGACCCTCCGGCCCCGCCGCCACACCCGCCGCCGGGACCACCAGCCAAATCAATACGGCCCACCACCGCGGAAAAGAAAACCTGAGCATCATGTCGCTTCCCGCCGACGCATCGCTTCGGTCGCTTCGTCCAACAGCGTCAGCCGGCCGCCATAGGTCGCCCGCAAATTCTCCGGCGTGAACACCTCGGCAGTCGCCCCCTGAGCCACCAGACGCAGATTCAACAGCACCAGATGATCGAAATAGTCCGCAACCGTCTGCAAATCGTGGTGGACGACCATCACCGTCTTGCCGCGTGATTTCATCTCGCGCAGGATCTCGATAATCGCCCGCTCCGTCGAAGCGTCAACCGAAGCAAACGG
>SLEY01000567.1 GCA_007124535.1 Planctomycetaceae bacterium | reverse complement strand
GGAGGGCATTTACCAACAATAGCCCGCTTAAAGGGGTAAAACGCTGATTCACCGAAAACAACTTCGGTCAATACGCGTTCAAGGGGGACGGTCACAAATGAAGGTTTTACCCCTTGAAGCGGGCCATTGTTTCTTATGCATGCTGGCCTACTACGTGCAATGGCACATGATGGAAGCTTGGACCCGACGCTCCCACGTTCAACAAGACGACGGCCCCCAACCCAAAGGAGCAAGAGGCGCTCCGGTTACTGCAGGCGATCCGTCTGTAGGCAGAACCACCACACCCGATTTTCGCTTAAACTCCGAAAAACACGGGAAAAATGCGTCTCTTCGCGAGGGAACTTCAGGCTAGCAGTTGCCAAGAAATATCAGTCGCACTTTTCGGCGCGGGTCTCTCACTGCTCGGCGCGGGTCTCTCACTGTTCACTGCTCGGCGCGGGTCTCTGACCCCGCCGAAACCGCGGACCGAAGGTCTCCACCGATATGGGAGACCTTCGGTCGGCCGGGTGGCTCGGTCCGAGACCGGCCACAACGCGGTCGGCCGGCCACAACGCGGTCGGCCGGCCACAACGCGGTCGGCCGGCCACAACGCGGGACCGGCCACAACGCGGCGGGAAGCGGGACCGCTGCGACGAACGCGACCGTAGTTTCCGCGTTAGTCCTGGCGGAGTTCTTGGGCGCGTGCCCGTACCGGATCGCCGACGCCGGAGTCCAACACCTGCTGCATCGCTTGCGCGACGGCCCGGGGTTGCTCGGTGGAGATCTTTTCGGCGATCGTCACGGCCGCTTCCGCCGCCGCGTCGCGCAGGGCCGGATTGCTCAAGTGCTTGGTGGCTTCGGCAAGCGTTTCGGCCGAGGGGATCCGAATCAGCACGTCCAAGGCCAGCCGCCGCTCCTCGTCACGCAGGGCGGCGTCCATCGCGGCATGGTACATTTCCAGCCGCGTGTCGTCGGGGACGACGAACTGGCGGGCGATGCGGAGGTAGCCGCGGAGGGTGCGGATCCTCAAGCGATCTTCGGCGGCGTCGTGGGCCATTTGCAGCAGGGCCGGGGCCGCGTCGGGGGTCATCCAATCCCCCAACTGCCGGGACGCCGCATCTTGCACGACGACATCGGGCGAGGTCGAGGCTTCCACGATGGCCTCCAGGGCCCGGTCGCCGCCGACGGCGCCCAGCGCCTCCAACAACGTGACCTTGGCCGGCGTATCGGCCCGGTCCATCGCCTGGGCCAAGGCGTTCGCACAGGCGGTTCGGTCGGGCATGCGGCCCGCGGCGGCCTGAAGGGCTTCGCCGATCATCTCCCGTTCCTCGGCGCGGCGGGCGTCGATCGTGCGATCGATCAGCCAGGGCAAGCGGGCGAAGTCCAGCGTTTCGCCCAACGCCTGATAGGCAGCGGCCCGGACCTCGGCATCCGGGTCGTCCGCGGCTTCCAGCAATTCAGGCACGGCGTCCGTAATCACTCGCCGGCCCACCAACTCGATCAAGCTCAGCCGCAAGGCGCCTTCCGCCGCCGCCAAACGCTCGACCAGATCGGCATCGACCGACTCGCCGGGCAACGCTTCCAGCGTCTCGGCGGCGGCCGTTGCCAGCAGGGCATCGTCCTCGGCCGCGGCGGCCAGCAGCACGGGCACGCAGGACGCGTCGCCTTCCTGCCGCATCGCCCGGATCGCCGTGATCCGCACGCTCGCCGGTCCGCTGGAAGCCACCTGGACCAGCAGACTGACCGGCGGCGGGTCGGCCCGATCGACCAGGGCCAGGATCAGCAGTTCCTGGCGTTGCGGGGGCATGGGCTCCAGCTCCGCGACCAGCGCGTCGGTCACTTCCGGTCCGGGCAGCTCGCGAGCCACCCACAGCCCCATTGCGAACTCCTCCCGGTCCTCCGATTTGAGCAACTCGACCAATTCGGGAACGCCGTCGGCCTGCTGTGCCAGGATCGCCCCGCGAGTCGCTTCCAGCTTCCGTTGGGCGGGCACGTCGGCGGCGCGCACGGCGTTGAACAGCCGCAGGGCGTCTGCGGCGTCCTCGGCCTGTTCGGCGCACAGGATGCCGCCTTGGGCCACTGCCGAGCGCACCGCGCGCGGCGCGTCGGCCAGGTCGGGTCCGTTCAGGAATTCGGCCAGGACCCCGGCGGCCGCGGCGCTGCCGATCCGGCCCAGGGCCACCGCCGCGGACACGGCGACTTCCGTGTCCTCATCCGCCAGCAGGGGGGCGAGAAGCTCCACCGCTTCGGCGTCCGCACGCATCCCAATCGAGTTGATCACCCCGACCAGCCGCAGGCCTTCCAATTGCGGTACGGCGTCGCGCAAGGCGGCTCCGGCCGCCGGATCCGGAATGGCTTCCAGCGCGATGCGAGCCCACGCGGCCAACTGCTCGTCGCCCAGCAAACTGGCCAGGGCCGGTACCGCCCGGCCATCGCCGAAGCGTGCCAGGTGCTTGCAGGTAATGGCCTTCTCGGCTCCCTCCGCGTCGGGCGATTCGAGGATCGCGATCATCGCCTCCTGCCGTTCCTCCGCAGACTCGTCGGCGCCGTCCACGTTTTGTGGCTGAAGGGCACACGCGACGAGCACGGCCACCAGGCAGGCCAGGCTTGCAGTGTCATAACGATACATCATTCGATTCTCCGTAAGGGGTCATGCGTGACCCGTGAAATGTGAAGTTGGATTCTTAAAGCGAAGGGGCACTACATCCGCCAGGGCGCGCGCAGGGCTTCGCCACGCAGCCGATTGGCTTCGTCGTCGTCCAGGAACCTGTGCTGCTCCGGATCGTATTCGAGCGAGCGTTCCAGGAAGATGGCGATATTGGCGGCGTGGCAGGCGATGTGCGTATTGCACGCCACGTCGGCATTGGCCAGTGTCTGTCCGCGGGTCCGCACGCACTCCAGGAAATCGCGGACGTGGAAGGTGACCGGGTAGCCGCCGATCTCTTCCACGCGGCGGCCGGCCAGCAAATCGGGCGAGCTGACGGTCAACCGTCCGGAATCGCCCGCTTCGACCCAGCCGGTTTCGCCCTCGAACCGCACGGGGCAGGACCCCAGCGGGAGCCAGCCGTCCTCGCGAATCACCAATTGGGCGCCACAGGCGTACCGGGCGGTCGAGCGGTCGTCGGGGGTGCGGGGATGGTATTCGACGGGGACCGTATCGTCGGCATCGACGGCCCACTGGCAGAGGTCGACCGTATGGGTCCCCCATTCCAGCACGCCCCCTCCGACCATGCCACCGCCT
>SLEY01000608.1 GCA_007124535.1 Planctomycetaceae bacterium | reverse complement strand
GGGGGTTGGGGGGTTGGGGGTTGGCTAAACGCGGCAGGATGCCGCGTCTACTATTGTTGCAGGGCGTAGAGGATCACGTTGATGCTGAGGGCGGCGGCGTCTTCGGTCGGATAGCCTTTACAGCCCAGGGCGGCATGCTGTTCGAGTGCGCAGCTGATATCGTAGGGGGAGAACACGGCGACCAATCGCCCGTCGATTTCGACCGCTTCCAGCAGGGGTCGGATGCGGGTCATGCGGTCTTCCAGCGGGTCGCCTGGCTGGCGGGATTGGGGGTCACGCAGACGGACATTATCCAGATCCTTTCCCCCGAACTGCCGGGTGAACAGGGGATGTTCGTAGGGGATGCGCAGGAATTCGGCCTCGGGCAATGCCGCTTGGACTTCGCGCCGGAAGGCGTTGGCGAATTCGCTACTGGCGCAGATGGCGTTGGCGAACACGAATCCTCCGCGGCGGAGGTAGGTGGCCAGGCCATTGCGTTGGGCGGAGTCCCAGCGGAAGTCACGGCGTCCGTGGGTGAAGAGGAGGGGGTAATCGAACAGGCGAAGGTCGGTCAGGGCGATGGGTTCGGACATGGCTCCGACGCGGAGGCCGACTTCGGATTCCAGCCACTGGGTGAGGTTGGGCAGGGCGTTGGCGGCGTCGGTGGGGTCGCTGCCGCCGTGTTGGAGTTGGGGGATGACCAGCCGGCCGCGGGCCAGTTGTTGGGCGGCCTCGCCGGGCCGGATGATTCGTGGTGGTTCGAGTTTTTCGCGCAATTGGCGGTTGGTGGCATAGGCCAGCACGTTTGCGCCGATCGCCAATCCGGCGTCGATTTCCGCTTGCACTTTCGGCGGGTACTCGGCGGTGCGTTCGCCGCGACTGAGTTCCCACAGGCAGGACAGATCCTCGGGGCTGTACACCACGCTGGTCCGGCAGCAGGCGTCGATGCCGTAGAGCGGTCGCATGAATTCCGGATCGACTTCCTGCTGGGCGAACCAGATCGGATGTTCGGGTGGCAGCAGCTGCATCCGCTGATCGGGAAACAGCTCCCGGACCAGACTGCGGAAGGCCCGGTCGAATTCGTCGCCGTCGCCACAGGCTTCGGCGAACAGGAATCCACCCTGGCGAACGTAATTGCGCACGTTGTCTTTTTGTTCGGCGGTCAGGGGCAGGTCGGCGGTCCCGCTGATCAACAGCACGGGCGATTCCATCAGATCTTCCAAGCTGGCGGCGCGGAGGTCGATGGTTTGCCAGGTCAGCTGCTGTTGCCAGAGGTCTTCCAGGTGGAGGCTCAGGTGATGCACACCGTTGCGGTGGGGGTCCCAGACGGTGTCCGCCTCGCCGTACTGCAATTTCGCCATCACCACCGGGCGGCGGCCTTTGCTCAAGAACAGCAGGGCCAGCGAGGTGGCGATCAGGGGATCATCTTCGGCGTGTCCGCGTCCGACCCAGAAGCCGCTGAGCGCATCCTGCTCGGCGACCAGCATGGCGGCGCCTTCGCGGTACCAGTCGTGCTGACCGATGAATCGTTGGCCGGTGAGGCGTCCGACGCGTTCGACGCCGTAGAGGTAGTAGAACAATCCCGCCTGGCTCTGGGTCAGCCGAGCGGGGTGGATCGGGCCCGGGTTATGTTGCACGGAGAAATGTCGGCCCAGCCACTGCAATCCCCGCTGGACGGGGCTGTCATCGGCTTGGGGCTGGCAGCAACGGATGGCATCGCCGACGACCCGCGCGTCGCCTTCGTGCAGTTGTCCGGCGGCGATGACCACGGCGGCGATCCCCGCGCAGGTCATACTGCCGGTTCCGGGTGGCGGGGATTCACTGCCTCGCTCCAGGTAGTAACCCCAGGAGCCGTCATCGCGTTGGCAGCGGAGCCAGTAATCCAGGGCTCGCTGCCAGGTTTCGGTGGAGATATCGATTCCGGCCCGTTCGGCTTCGTGCAGGCCGAGCATGGCGAATTGCGAGTTGGAATTATCGCCGCGGGCGCCGGCGGGCACGTGGGGCGTATAGCTCCAGGCCCCCCCGTTTTCTCCGCCGATCTGGGCACGTTCCAGCCACTGGGCGTTCCGGCGGATGAGGGGCCGATCCTGGGGCGTATTGGCGGCCGCGAAGACCATGATCTGGAGGGCCGCACTGTAGGTCGAGGTCGGTTCGTCCAGCCCGCGCAGGTAGCTGAGTGCTCGTGCGACGGCTGGCGAATCGACCGGCTCTCCGGATTCCAGCAAGGCCAGGGTACACAGGGCCGTGACGCCGCCCTGGTGAAGAGGTCGTTCTCGCCAGCCCCCCCGCGTTTCGTTCTGCTGGCCCTGCAAATAGCGGACACCGCGCCGGATGGCTTGGCGGACATGTTCCGGCGCAATCTCCGCTCGCCCGAGGGCGGCGAATCCCAGCCAAGTTACCAGGAAAAAACAGCGTGCGAACCAACTGGCGAGTGGGTACCGGGGCGACCCCTGATGGATCGATACCCCAGCTGTGCTGGTATTCAAGTTTCCCTCCGCCGGCCAAGAGCGGATTGCAGGAGCGGCATGCTGGGCGGTTCGGACTGGTCCGACGAGTACTTGCGAAGTAACGGGTATCATGAGGCTCGCGTGGGGAAGCGTGTTTTCGGAGGTGTCGGCAACGCGCCGCCAGGTTCGCGAACAACCGCGGGACGGGTGCGGCCCGGGGTGCGCACGACCCTATTATACCGCGCGCGGCAGAGATTGGCTCGTATAGCAGCTGCCAGGAAATTACGGTCGCGTTCATCGCGGCTGTCCCGGTTCCGAGCCGACCAATCGAGGACGCGGACTACCGTCGCAGTCGGGGCCCAGTCAGCCACATCGGCGAGTCAATCGTACTCGTACTCGTACTCAGTGCAACGGTACTCGTACTCGCCAGACGCCGGATGACGAATCCAACCGGCGTGGTGAAGCCCCTTGAAGACGGAGGGGGTCGCTACTGACTCGCTTGATCCCACGAACGCAGACCGCGGGCCCAGCTCAGAGTAGCGGGGCATTTGAAGAATCATCGCCAGTATCTACCCCGATCGGCGCAATAACCTGCGTCCAATAGGCGGTGGGCTTCGGGCGGAGTCCGTGGGGTGAAAGCATTCCGGTTTGCCACCCGCGACGGCAAGACCGCGTGGCTGCCCCCCTCACGGACTGCTGCACCGGATCAACCGAAAAAAACAATGGCCCGCTTAAAGGGGTAAAAACTTCATTTGTGACCGTCCCCCTTGAACGCGTATTGACCGAAGTTGTTTTCGGTGAATC
>SLEY01000213.1 GCA_007124535.1 Planctomycetaceae bacterium | reverse complement strand
CCCCCGAAGGCGCTGGCAGGTGTCTGAAACCCGGGTTGCACCTGACCCGCCTGCACGCGGCCGACGATTGCCAAGGCGGCGTCGGCAGTCAGTCGGTAACCGTTGGGGGCGATCACGACCGCTTCGGCGAATCGGCCATCCCCCGCACTGGCCCGACCCCAGAATTCGGTCCGCCCGGTTGCCAGTTCCTCTTCGCCGGGGCCCGATACCCGGCGCCGGATCCACCATCGGCCTAGAAACTGGATAGGAGCCAGCCCCGCCAGCGGAAACATCCATCGCCAACGGCGGACGAGCCGGGCTTGGTCAGCTCGCAACCCGACGCGCACTTCGATGTTCGGGATGCCCGTGGTGTAGAAAGCCGACGCGATATCGCCCCAGGGGATCGCCATGGTGGGACACGAACCGCTGGGCAGCGGCAGTTCTTGAAGATCGTCACCCACCGGCGCCGGCACAATCCGACCTTCGCGCCGTACGCGGGCCCCCCCGCCGAGGTTTCGCCAGATCGTGTGAGCCGTGCCCGGACTGATCGTCGCCGTGCCCGACAGCGCCAGGGTCAGTTGGTTGGCGCCGGGGACCGCCCGGGCCAACTGAGCCGCCAGGCAATCGCTGGGCACGACATCCATGCCGACGGCGGGCATCGACACGATCCCTGCCGCAACAGCGCGATCCGATTGCTGGGCGAGGTCCTCGATGACCTGATACTCCCCCGTAATGTCCAAATAATGAACGCCGGCCTCCAAACAGGCGGCGACCATCGGCGGGGCCGTATCGCAAAACGGCCCGGCGCAATGCAGCACGGTGGAAATGCCCTGCAAACCGGCCGCCAACTCCGTGGGATCCTGCAGCGAAAAAACGCGGCAAGGGCAGCCCAGCCGCGCGGCCAGCGACTGGATGTCCACCCGGTTCCGACCCGCCAACACAGGACGGACACCGGACGCCACCGCCGTCCGGGCAATCAACTGGCCGGTATAGCCGTTCGCACCGTAAAGCAGCCAATTCCTGGTATCGTTCATGGTTCCGGGGTCCTGCGGAAGTGCACGGTCAATGAACCGCTGCTCTCGGCAATACGGTTCCAGTCATTCTGGCAACGCAAGTAGAGATCGGCGTCTCGAGGGGCCACGAAAGAACCTCGTTCGCCCAAATCGAAGGCATCGAACAACTGGAAATCAGCTTTCAAGACGCCGACCAATCGGCCGCGGCCGCCGTCCTGACCGTCCGGACCGCAAGGCTCGTCGCCCTCGGTCAGGCGCCAAGTACCCTCGGCGACGTAGTCATAGGATTGCCCGCGTTCGACCCGCAGGCCGCTGGCCTGCCAACCGTAGCGAGCTTGCACCTCGACCGCCATCCGCCGCGCTGAGGCTAAGCGGTGAAAAGGCCGATCCCACTGCCAGGCACACAAATCGGCCCGATAACCGTTGTCCAGCGTATGGACAAAAAAATCGTATTCAAACGACACCTCCCGGGCCATGGGTCCGTAAACCCGCTCGAAACTGGCTCCCGGCTGCCCGGTCATCAACGCGATCCCCAACGCTTTGAATGGCCCCGAGTAATTCGGATTGTTCGCCAGCAAATGGCACAGTGCCCAGCGCCATGCGTAGGCCTGCCAGGAATCGCCCGTAATTTGATCCGCGGCCACAATCTCCAGGAGTTTCTCAGGCGGCGAGTTCTGCAGATAATGAATCACCCGCGCGTCCACATCCACCGCACGCTGATCCGCCTCCCAGTACGCCCCCAACTCGGCCATCCCCTCAGCATACCAAGTCGGGCCGGTACTGCCAAATGTCTGGGCACAGTACGCGTGGACCGCTTCGTGTTGCACCACCCGCGGTTCCTCACAGGAGTAAAACACCGATCGTGTTCTCCCGCCGACCGTTCGAGACAACGTGACCCCCGCCCCCTCCTGGATCTTGGCAACCGCCTGGGGCGGCAAACTGTCGGGCGGCCAACGACTCACGTCCCTGACCACATAACCCTCGATCCGACCTAAAAGCGGATGGCCATAGTACCGGGAAATCAAGTCCAGCATCGTCTCGAGGCGATCGAGCAGGATTTGAGCTTGCCGATCCGAAACATCGGTACGCAGAAGGAAATGCGGCGAGGAAACTTCTCGAGGGTCCCCAGGCTGGTCGGACAGATGTCCGTAACGGGCCCTCAACGGATCACGAGCCTCCGAACGAGGCCTCTCCTGCGTGTCTAACTCGATCTCCAACTCCTGAATGATCGCGTCGCCCGTCGAGAATCGGGCAGCGGCCAGTCGTACCACGCGATCGCCCGGCCCCGCACGTCGATGATCTTCGCTCACTACCCGGACAATGGCATCGGATGCCACCTGAAATGCGAGTCGATCGCGTCGCAAGTAGGGACTGGGAGGGATCGTGATCACCAAGCGATCATTGCGGAAGGAGTGGATTCTCCCGGCAACCGTGACCTCGGCGAACTCGGTTGCCGTGGCCGCCTGCTGGTGGATTTCCAGCCCCAGCGAGTCGGCTTCGTCTTCCAAAAGCAGGATTTCGTGAATCAAGCCTTCCGAACGTCCCAGACGGTTGAGTTGACTGGCAAAACGGACTTGCATCCCCGGTTCCAGCACCGCCAATCCCAACTGTCCCGTGATCCGCACTTTTGCGGGAAAGCGGATCATGGCTTGGGTTCCCGACAGAGAAATCCCGGGATCGTCCTGAGGTTGGATCCGATAGGCCACCCGCTGGCCTTGGGCATCCCGCATCTCGACCGAACCACGCGAGGTGGCGATCACCGTCCCGGTGCTTTCGATCCGTTCCTCTAACACCACCTCCTGGCCCGCGAATGCCACGGCCGCGAGCAAGCCGAGAGCGAACCCCACGGCGGAAAGCGCCCCCCATGCCGGCCGCCCACCACGCCACCCGGTGAACAAGACACCCCGACAACGATGGTTGTTTGAATCGCCTGTTCGTCGCACCAAAAGCCTCATCTCCGTCTCTTGTCAGCACATCGGCCTCTCCGATCAGTTTATCAGGCTGCCCGGGTAATTGACAAGAGAAGCCACGAGACGTAGACTAACAAGGCTAAGCCCAAAACCAACCAGGAGCCAAGACCCGTGGGCACTTTCCGGTGTTTGCGGGTTTTGTGTTCGTGTACCTTGGTGATCCACCCCGCTGAAAGGGAGAAAGCCATGAAAAATTCCGAGCTGCAGACGTATCGGGAGCGTTTGAAGTTGCTGCGGGCCAGGCTGCGCGGGGACGTCAGCGCGATGACCGAAT
>SLEY01000494.1 GCA_007124535.1 Planctomycetaceae bacterium | reverse complement strand
TGGTCTTTGTTTTTTGCGCCGATGATCGGCCGCAAGCGAAGTCCGGGGAGGGCACGCAGGCGGACGGCGTTGGCGCGCCCGTGCCGGCGGCGCCGGACGTAATATTGGTCGAAGACAGCCCTGCGGAATCCAGTTCGCTGATCATGTCCAAATTGGACGTCAAAGCCAGTTCTACGGGCACGATTCGGCTGACGGCCAGTGTCGAGGCACGTTTGGCGGCCTTGATCGAGATCACTCGGAATTTAGGGCGTGCGGTTGCCTTGGAAGAGGTCTTGCCGCAGGTGTTGAAAAGTCTGTTCAAGATTTTTTTACAAGCGGATCGCGGGTTTGTTGTGTTGCAGTCCGATGACGGGCAGCTGATCCCGCGTTGGACCCACTCCCGAAAAGAGGGGGATGATGCGATTCGCATCAGTCGCACCATTGTTCGTCACGTGATGGATTCGAAAGAAGCCGTTTTGTCGGAGGATGCGGCTTCCGAGTGGACGGACATCAGTCAGAGTGTCGCCGATTTGCGTATCCGTTCGATGATGTGCGCCCCGCTTTTGGATTCCATCGGTAACGCATTGGGGGTAATTCAACTGGATACGCTGGATCAGCGCAAGCATTTCCAGCAGGAGGACTTGGAGGTGCTGGCCAGTGTGGCGGTGCAGGCGGGAATTGCGATCGACAATGCCCAGCTTCATGACCAGGCATTGCGTCAAAAGGAACTGGAACACGATTTGGCCTTGGCTCATGAGGTCCAGCAGGCGTTCTTGCCGAAGACCGACGCGGTCATTCCCGGTTATGAGGTATGTGCATATTATTCCCCCGCCAACCATGTAGGGGGCGACTACTATGATTATATTGCGATGCCTGATGGTCGGATGACGATCATCGTGGCGGACGTCGTAGGCCATGGCGTAGCTGCCGCGATGATGATGGCCAAGGTCTCGGCGGAGGCGAAGTACTGTTTGGCCAGTGAAAGTCACCCGGCCACGGCGATGCGCGAGTTGAACGAGCGGATTACCCGATTGGGTATCGATCGATTTGTGACGGTCATCATGTTGGTATTGGATCCGGAGAAGCATGAAGCGACGATCGTCAATGCGGGGCACATGGCGCCGATTTGGTACCGTGGCGACGGGACGGTCAGCGAACCGGGGGGGAATCTTTCGGGTTTGCCGATCGGGATCATCCCCGGATTTGAATTTCGCCAAGCCACGATACGGTTGGAACCGAGTGACGTGTTGGTGATGTACACCGACGGGGTGAACGAGGCGATGGATCCGGGGGGCAAACAATACACGATTGGCCGTTTGCGGGACAAGATTTGCAAATCCCCGACCGATTTGCTGGAATTGCGACGCGTGTTGATCGAGGATGTTCGCCGTTTTATGGGGGGCGGCAATCAAGCGGACGATATGTGTTTTGTCTGTCTGCAGCGTGTGAGCTGAACGCGGCTCGGGTGGTACCGAATTCCTGCTTTCTTGGGGTTCTCTAGTTTCTTGTGCCCTGGTTTGCGTGCGGCGGGGTGGTTCCCCATGGTATGGGGGCATTCAGTGGCACGCGGCAGGATGCCGCGTCTACGGGATTGCTGCGCCCCCTCCCGCCCGTTTATAATCTCGGAACGGTTCCTCCAGTCGCCTTGACGGCCTCGGTGGGGGCAAGGCTCTTTTCCCGAAGCATTTTGAAGACAAATAAGGAGCGTGAGTGTGGCATCCGGACGTTACCTGTTCACCAGCGAGTCAGTCAGTATGGGCCATCCAGACAAGCTTGCGGATCAGATCTCGGATGGCGTATTGGACGCGTTGTTCGAGCAGGATCCTTTCAGCCGAGTTGCCTGTGAGACCATGGTGACGACCGGGGTCGCGATTGTCGCTGGCGAGATTACCACGAAAGCGTTAGTAGATTACACGCAGATCGTGCGGGACGTGATCAGCGATGTGGGCTATAAAGACGATCGGATGGGGATCAATGCCGACACGTGCGCGGTGATGTTGGCGCTGGATCGCCAGAGTCAGGACATCGCGATGGGTGTGGACGAGAACACCGGGATGGGCAAGGCCATCGGCGCCGGTGACCAGGGTCTGATGTTCGGTTTTGCCTGCAACGACACGCCCGAGCGGATGCCGATGCCGATCGCCTTGGCGCATCGCGTGTTGAACCGCCTGACCGAAGCCCGGATTTCGGGCGAAGTCAATTGGTTGCGTCCGGACAGCAAGAGCCAGGTGACGGTCGAATACGATGGCCAGCGACCGGTGCGGGTGGACACGGTGGTGGTTTCCACGCAGCACGCTCCGGAGGTGAGCAATACGGAGATCCGGGAGTACATCATCGAGCGGGTGATCAAACCCGTTTTGCCGGAGTCGTTAGTCACGGGGGAGATCAAATACCACATCAATCCGACGGGTCGTTTTGTGGTGGGCGGTCCGCATGGCGACTGCGGGCTCACGGGTCGCAAGATTATTGTTGACACCTATGGTGGGTGGGGGCGTCACGGGGGTGGGGCTTTCAGTGGCAAGGACCCGACCAAGGTGGACCGCAGTGCCGCGTACATGGCTCGTCACGTAGCCAAGACGCTGGTGGCCGCCGGTCTGGCCGAGCGTTGCGAGTTGCAACTGGCTTATGCGATTGGGGTCACCGAGCCGGTGAGTGTTTTCGTCGACACGTTAGGGACCGGCAAGGTGGCGGACGAGCGGATTTGCGAGCTGATTCGGCAATTTTTCCCGTTGACCCCTGCGGGGATCATCGAGTATTTGGATCTGCGCCGGCCGATTTATCGAAAAACGGCTGCGGGTGGCCATTTCGGGCGGGACGAGCCGGCATTTACTTGGGAGAAGACCGACCGGGCGGGCGAGCTTGCGGCGGCCCTGGATCAGGAAGCCGCGGTGGCTTGAAAACACCATGAATGCGGATTTCCATCCCAGCCAGCGGGCCCAGTGGGCGAGAGGCCAGCCGATCAGTCGGCTGATGGCCCGTGCTTTGGAAGATCCCGAACTGATTTCTTTGGCGGCAGGCTTCGTCGATAACCAGACGTTGCCGGTCCTGCCGGTGCGGCAGGCGATGGAGCAATTGTGGACGGATCCCCGGGCGGCTCGGGCTGCGCTGCAGTATGGCACCACCGTCGGTTACCCCCCGTTGCGGGAGATCGTCCGGGAACGCAGTCGGCAGGTGGATGGCCCCGAGCATACGGTTCCCCTGGAGCGGGTGGTGATCACGGCGGGCAGCAATCAATTGCTGCATTTGGTGACTGAGAGTTTGGTCGATCCTGGCGATGTGGTGTTGTGTGCCGCGCCCACCTATTTCGTCTATTTGGGCATGTTGTCGGGATTAGGGGCCCGTGCCGTGGGGGTGGCCAGCGACGCTGAAGGGATGATCCCGGAAGCTTTGGAAGAGCAGCTGAAGTACTTGAAGTCAACGGATCAGCTGGCTCGCGTGAAGGCCATCTATCTGGTCCCGTACTTTGATAATCCGGCCGGTGTCACCATGCCGCTGGAGCGGCGTGCGGCCGTGGTGGAACTCGCCAAGCGATGGTCGCATTTCACGCGGATTCAGGTGATCGCGGACGAGGCCTATCGCGAGTTGCGTTATCAGGGTCAGGATGTGCCGGGGACGCAGGTGTGCGATGTCGAGGGCGACACGGTGGTGGTGGCGGGGACGTTTTCGAAGTCATTTTCCCCGGGCATTCGGGTGGGCTGGGGCGTGCTTCCTCCGGATTTGGTCGCACCGGTCAAGGATCAGAAGGGAAACGTCGACTTCGGATCGCCGAATTTCAACCAGCATCTGATGGCCAAAGTGCTGGAAATGGGGTTGTTCGAGACGCATTTGGAGTCTTTACGCGCCGGTTATCAGGCCAAGTTAGCGTCGCTGTTGTCGGCGGCGGCGGAGCACTTGTCGCGGCTGGACGGAGTAACCTGGTTGCGGCCCACCGGCGGCCTGTACGTCTGGGTCTGCCTTCCTCCTGAGACTGCGACCGGTCCGGACGGGCGGCTGTTTTCTCAAGCGATTCGCGAAGGCGTGCTGTATGTACCGGGCGAGTACTGTTTTCCGGTCGAGTCGCGGGAAACGGGTCAGAACACCTTGCGGCTCAGCTTCGGGGTCCAGTCATGTGAGAGGATCGCCTTGGGGGTCGAGAAACTTGCGCAGGCGATGCGCGGCGTCATGGGCTGAAGCCGCTGGGGCGGGTTGCCCGAACGGGATGCGCGGTAGCCCGGGTCCGTAGGAAGGGAAATGGAGCGGGGCGGAGAACGGAGTCGGATTATGGGAACCATCAACCGTTATGTCCTGCGGCAATATGTGAAAGTCCTGCTGATTTGCTTTCTGAGCATGACGGGCCTGTATGTCATCATCGATGGCCTGAACCATCTGGACGATCTGTTGGAATTGGCCGCGCAGGAGGGGAACCTGCTGGCGGTTTTGAGCGAATACTATGGCGCCCGGGCGGTGGCGTTTTTTGATCGGACCAGTGCGTTGATGACGTTGGTCGCCGCCACGTTTGCGGTGACGGCCATGCAGCGGTCTCAGGAGATGGCGGCGCTGATGGCGGCGGGCATCCCCAAGTTTCGCGTGGTGGCTCCGCTGATTGTTGCCGCGACGGTGATCAGCATATTGGCGGCGGCCAGCCGGGAATTGGTGATCCCGCAGTTTCGGGAGAAGCTGACGCAGAACACCCGGGATCTGCTGGGCGGATCGCGCGAGCAACTGGCGCCCCGCTACGACCATTGGACCGACATTTTGTTGGCGGGTCGGGAAGCTCGCGTGAGCGAGCGTCAGATTGGGGAGCCGGCTTTCCGGTTGCCCCCGGGTTTGGGCTTGTTTGGTTCGCAGCTGCTGGCCCATCAGGCGGAATACCGTCCGGCGCAGGGCGAGCGGCCGGCCGGATACCTGCTGGACCAAGTCAGCCAACCGGACAATTTGTCGGCGATTCCGTCGTTCTACTTGGAAGGCGAGCCCTTGATCCTCAGTCCCCACGACACACCTTGGCTGGCGGCGGATCAATGTTTCGTGGTCAGCCGGATCACCTACGAGCAGTTGGTTGCCAATGATGCGTGGCGGCAGTTCTCTTCGACGGCCGAATTGATCGAGGGGCTGCACAATCCGAGCTTGGATTTTGCCGCGGATGTCCGTGTGGCCGTGCATGCTCGGTTGGTCCAACCGGTCTTGGACATCACGTTGCTGTTGTTGGCTCTGCCCGTGGTGTTGGCCCGGGAGAGTCGAAATGTATTTTTGGCGGCCGGTTTGTGTGTCCTGATTGTCGGTGTCTTTTTTCTGGTGGTTATCGGATGCCATGCCCTGGGCAACAGTTCGTTGCTGCGTCCCGCCCTGGCCGCTTGGTGTCCCCTGTTGATCTTCGCCCCCCTGGCACGTTTGACGTCTCAAGCATTTTGGCAGTAACCTTCCCGAGGAATTCCGCTTTGCCCTTACCCGAAAATGACAGCCTGAATGCGGCTCTCCAGCGGCATGATCTGGATCTGCCCGCTGCTCAAGTCGAACAGCTGGGTCGGTATGGCCGTTTGCTCTGGGATTGGAATCAGCGTTTGAACTTGACGCGGCACACCGACTGGGAACGATTTGTGACCCGGGATCTGGTAGACAGCATGCAATTGAGTGCCTTGCTGCGTCCGGGCAGCGAAGTGTTGGATGTGGGAACCGGGGGCGGGGTACCGGGGGTGATGCTGGCGATCCTCCGCGATGATCTCGAGATTTCCTTGTGCGAGTCGGTGGGCAAGAAGGCTCGGGCGGTCGACGCGATCGTGGGGGAATTGGGATTAAACGTCCCCGTGCATGCCGATCGGGCGGAGCGGTTGTTGGAGGACTTGCGGTTCGACGTCTTGGTGACGCGTGCTGTCGGGCCGCTCTGGAAGCTCTGCAAGTGGTTCCAGGATCATTGGGAGGATTTCGATTGCCTTCTGGCGGTCAAAGGTCCTGGCTGGGTTGCGGAGCGGGCTGCTGCGCGGGAACGCGGGTTGCTCAAGCCCGTCCATCTCCGCTGTGCGGTCCAATACGCGATGCCCGGTACGGATTCGCACAGCGTCATTTTGCGGCTGGAAGCCCGTCGTACCGGCGGGACCTGACGGCGCTAACGGGTCGGGGCGTGGTTTTCTGCCGAGCGTTCGTCTTCACAATCGTCAGGACGTTGCCTGCCGGTCAACGGGCAATCTCCCTTTGCCTTTGCGACGTTTGCCCCAAGCGGCATCTCGCGATCGCCCCCGACCTGCTTTCCGTTCACGGCCGGAGACGCCAGCGATTTGGCAAAGGTTTCCAGGTGCCGCAGATTATCGCAGAAAGAAGCGTACTGCATCTGCTGGCGAACTCCTTCCGTCAATGCCTGCCCACCCACCACGATGGCGACGCCCGCCGGAGTTGCCTGATAAAACCGTTCGTACTCTCGCACAAATCGCTCTTCATCGTCGATATGCGACACACTTAACCAAAGTAGGCGGGGCCGTGTGTGTTCGATTGCGGAACGCAGGGTCTCGAAGGGCAGCGCAACTCCCAACGGATTGGTTTGCCAGCCGGCCCATCGGAGTGTCAGATCGACCATCGCGTTGGGTACATAGTAGGGGTCACATTCGGGGGTTCCGCCAATCGCCAGCCAAGCCGACTCGTTCGGCGGCGGGATGACTTGCCGCAACTCATGCAGGATCCGCAGGCAGATCTCGCACGCCCGCCGCTCCTGGTACACTTGGGCGGCCCCCACCATCCAAAGGTCCCCGATCTCGTGCAGGGCGGGCGCCATGACGCGATCCATCAGCACCGTCGGGTCATCGTGGGCGATGAACAGTTCGAAGATGGTACTATGGGCCCCCGTATCATCGCCATTCAACAAGGCTTGGCGAAAACGGCTGCACGCGTGATCCAGATCGCTTCCTTTTTCTCCCATCGATGCAGGCAGCCCCAATACCTCTGGTCGAACCAATTCGTAGCTATGGTCCCGCAAGAAACGCAGGACGTGGGTCAGGGGGATGCGACGATGCCCACCGGCGGTACGAAAGGTATCGATGCGGCCCTGGTCACACCAGCGTTTTACCGAAGACTCGCTGACCTGAATCGCGCGAGCCAGTTGTTTGGGGGACACCTGGGATTTCATGAAAGGGCGCGAGACGCATCATGGGTGAAGGAACGAGAACTGGAAGCCGGAGAGTTATAGCAGGTTGTCAAGCGGCGGAGAACGTCTGCTGAACCAGGGGGGCGCCCGTTGACAGACGGTCCGCCTGTCGGTTAACATGACTCGAAGTTACCCGGTGGTGTAATTGGCAGCACTAGGGATTTTGGCTCCCTTAGTCCAGGTTCGAGTCCTGGCCGGGTAGTTTTACCGCTCTCGTTTCCCAATCGCAGCGCCCAGGTCCCGCATGCGTCGGTTGGGTATTCCTGCCCGACGGGACGATCAACAATCGCCAGGAATGCCCCCGCTTGAGCGGTCGCATCCTACTTCATTTGGGGTGGCATCGGAGATGGCGGCTTCCCCCCCATTGTTCCTCCTCCGCCCGTTTCGCGGGGGGACGGGTGTCAGAGCAACCATGTGCGTCGTGAGTGGTGGAGTGCTGCTAGCACCGCTGGCACGGTGTGATTGGTTGTTTAGGGGGGGAAAAGCTGGCAAGGCGCGCGAACTGGGCTTTCCGTGCTATCGCCGAGCGGATATGGTATCGCCCTCGGAGGTTTTGTTGTGTTCAGGCGGAAAGGAATCTTACCGATGAAGTGCTCCGCCGCTGGCTTCATCTTATGGGTGGTTTTCGCGGGTTGCCACGCACCGCAACCCTCGCTCAATCTGCTGGCGCCCTACGGCTCCGCACGGGTACCGCCACCGCCGACCAATAGTGCGGGCGCCCGACTATCGCAACCGGAGGGAACGCCGGGCAGTCCCACCGCGGTGGCACCGGGAATGCAGCGGGTGCCGTCCGTGCCCACCAGTCGCCCGGCCACGGCGCAAACGTCGCCGTATTTGGCGAGCGACGGCTCGTGGATTTCGATTCAGCAGAAGCTGGGAAGCGATTCGGAACCGTTGCGGACCCCCTCGCGAGCGGGTCGAACCGGCGACGTTCGACTTTCTTCGTTTGAAGAGAATCTGCCGCCGGTCGAAGCCCGGGCTCCGTCGAGAGGCACAGCCACGTTAGAATGGGAAACGCCGCTGATCCGAAGCGTCCCGGTTCCTACGCCGCCCCGCAAGTTTCACCCGGAAGAGGGGGTTACGGCGATTTCTGGCGCGGCGGCGGCCCCCGAGGCGGTGCGAACGGTGTCGGCCACGGCTCAGTCCAGCGACCCGCAGCCCTCGACGTCTTCCGCCGAGCGCCACGAGGCGGATGAACCGGGCCGGGCCGATGGGACGTCCACCCTGGAGTGGCGCGAGCCGCGCTAATCATCCGCTTTCGGGCCAACCAATTCCACCAGATTCCCGTCAGGGTCCCGGATCACGGTCAGGTACACGCCTTCGGGCAACGGGCTGCGGAGAGCCACGGGTCCTCGGGCGAGCGGCTCGACGCCCGCGTCTTCCAGACGGGCCATCGCCGCCGTGGTGTCGTTGACAAAAATGGTGAGGTAGCTGAACCCCAGTTGCGAGTGAATGAACCGGTTATCCGACGGTTGACTCTCTGCCTGGGGCAACTGCATCAGCTTGAGCTTCGTGGCGCTTTCCTCGTCGCCAAGTACCAGCACGCGGACATTTACTGCATGATTATCTGTCAATCCGGCATCGGCCGCCAGATCCGCCGGCACAGAAAATCCCTCGACTTCCTGAAAACCGACGACCTGCGTGTAGAAATCGACGGATTTCTGCACGTCGCGGACGACCACCCCCAGATCGATGGTGGTACTGGCAAATTCGCCTTCCGCGGCCACCGGTGTCCCTGCCAAAGCCACGATCGCGGATAGCAAGGCTGCCACGGCCCAACGAATGCTGCAGCGATTTCTGTTTGTCATGATGCTCCTCTCTTGTGTCGGGGTTGAGTTAAACAAACGATCTGCTCTTTGTACCTGGACCGTCGCGCCAAGGGAACCAGGGGGGTACAGGAAGGCACTAGCCGTTGGCGTTCACGCTTGAGCGTGCGAGACCGTCCAACCCTCCGGACAGGGAGGAATGGGACCGATGGGAAGCATGGGGAGAACCGTCCTGTCCTGCATTCGGGTAAAGTAAATGCAGCCTGGCGAGGTGGTTATACCATCCCGCCAGTAGCGGGCTTCTTGGGCGATTCATCCCGTCGACACGGGGTCGGGGGGGGACGGGCAGCCGGGATGCAACCGAGGTTCACGGTGCGGGGGTAAAGCGGACGGCTTCCGCGACGACGTAGTCGGGTAACGCTTCGGCCGACAGGGTGAGGGAACCGCCTTGGGTGTCAAAGCGGTATTCGCCCAGCGAGACCCAGCGGCCGCCTTGCCGGTTCTCCATCCGGCCCGGTTCGATCAGCAGGGGTTTCGGCGGTTCCGCTCGCGCGTCGACCATTTCCAGTTGGTCGAGGTCGGCGATCCGCACCCGCTGGACTTCGACCGATTGCTTGCGCCCGCCGTAGCCGCCGGAGTGGGCGATGTACAGGTATCCGTCGTGCTCCATGATCATCGGGTAATCGACGCCATTACGTTGGCCGCCCACCAGGTAGTACAGGCGGTCGAACACCAGCCCATCGTCGCTGATGGCCAGTGTCAGCGGGTCGCGGCGGCGGGGGTGCGAGTTGGAGACCAGGGCATAGCGTCCGTCGCTCATGTGGACGCCGTGGAACTTGGCGCGGGCATCCGGAAAATCGGTCTGCACCGGCTGGCTCCAACTGCGCCCGCGATCGGTGGAAAAGCTGCGATAGATGTAGCCGCTACGGCGGTTATCGCGGAACAAGGCCATCAGATGGCCATCGGGCAGCTCCCACCAGTAAGGCTCTTCGGCCGCCAGTGGGCCCTCGGGCACGGGGAAGGCCTCCCAGCGGTCAAACGCCTCGACGCCGCCGATCAGGAAATCGACTCCGACCCGCGCGTAATCGTACGGGCGCCGGGACATCATCCACTCGCCACTCGACAAACGCTTGGGTGAGAAATTGTTGATTGCATTGTCGTACACCACGCCGTGCCCCGCAAGAGTCAAACGATTTCCAATGAAATCGCATGGTCATAAGTCCCTATATGAAAACGACTTGCAATCCTTTTGCAGCAATCGGAGGACGCGTGGGAAAGGGCGGGGGAGCGGCGGCCGGACAAACCGGGCGGCGAGAACCGTGGGACTCGGCCCGCGGTTACGCCCCCGGGCGTCCGCCGCGCGTGGCGGCCGCTCGACATCCGGGGGGTTTTCGAAACCCGCGCATTGCGCGAAAATACCGTATTCCCGGACAGGCGATGCGTACCTCGCCGGGCACGGGGAACCCATTTTCGAAGGAGTCCATGACATGACCTCGCACATCTCTCGACGTTCTTTCTTGGGCACTTCGGCCGTCGCCGCGGCCAGTACCTTCGCGCCTTTCCATTTGGCTCTGGGCAGAATGGGTGTCGGGCAACCGCTGACCCGCCGCCTGGGTCGGACCGACTTTGAAGTCACCACATTGGGGATGGGCGGCCAGTCCTCCTTGCAATGGACGCCCGCCGATGTGGAACCGGCGTCGATCATCGTCAAAGCGATCGAGAGCGGCGTGACGTACATCGACACCTCGAACGTCTACGCCGCCAGCCAACAGAATTTCGGTCGCGCCTTCCGCCAGCTGAACTTGGTGCCGGGCTTGCCGGGTTACGACGAGAAGAAACGTCGTTCGATCTGCGTGGCCAGCAAGACCATGATTCGGCATGCCAAAGGCTCCCATCCGGATGTGCGGGATCGGACCAATGGCCCCGCGGGTTCCCTGGCCGTCGATGACTTGCGCCGCACGTTGTCCCAAGTGTTCGGGGACGGCAACGGCAACTACGCCGACGATGCCTATGTGGACGTGTTCATGATCCACAATCTGAACACATTGGCGGAAGTCGACGCGATCTACTATGGCCTGGACGCTCCGGACCCGCAGGCCGACCGCATCGGGGCCCTGGCCGCCTTGCGCGATTACCGGGACGGAACGAATCGGACGGGCCTGAATCCGCGGGAAGAACGGCGGATCCGCCACGTGGGCTTCTCCGGTCATCTCACCTCGCCCGTGATGATCGAGTGCCTGCAGCGGGACGACCAGGATTTGCTGGAGGTCATGCTGATCGCCATCAATGCCAACGACCGTCGGTACTTGAATCACCAGCACAATGCGATTGCCGTGGCGGAGGCCAAGGATGTGGGCGTGGTGGCCATGAAGGTCTTTGCCGACGGGGCGATGTACACCAAGCCGGCGACCTGGTCGCGAACGCCCGCCGATGTGGTACGGACGGTGGGTGACCAGGACGTGCCCAGCCGCCCGCTGGTGGAGTACGCCCTGACCACGCCTGGCGTGGCGACGGCGATCATCGGCATCGGACACATCGACGCCGAGGAGTCCCGTTGCCAGTTGACACAGAATCTTTCGGCGGCTCAAATCGCTCCGGACGGGCTGAGTGCGGGCGACCGGGCGGAGATCGAAGATTTGGCGTTGCAGGCCAAGGAGGGGAAGGCCAACTATTTTCAGTTGGCCAAGGAGCCGCTGGGGGCTCCCCGGGAACCGTCCGCTGCGCGCGAAGGCGAGGGAGATGCCCAGCGGGTGCGGCTGACCTGGCACATGGCCTATGCCGCGGACGATCCGATCACCCACTACGAGATCCGCCGCGACGGCCAGGCGATCGGGCGGGTCACGCATCAACCGCAGACATCGAAGGAGCCTTTCCAGTTTGTCGATGCGGCTGCCGGCGCAGGGCCCGGGCGCTATCAGATCGTCACCACCGACGCCGCCGAGCGTAGGGCCGCCACGGACGATTTGGAAGTTTGACCGCGGCGGCAATTGGCTCGTTAAACGATCTGCGGGCGGTTGCGAGCCAATCCCGGCCGCCCGCGGTATCGCGATGTGCCGGCAGAACGTGCTCAATCCGTGGCGAGGGCCACTTCGCATTCGGCGACTTTTTCGTGGTAAAAGGCGTCGGTGAGCAACCAGTTTTCGTACAGATAGCGCAGCTGGCGCAAGCGCCCGGCAACCTGGCGCTGGGTAAACCTCGGCTGACCCTCCAATCGCTTGGCC
>SLEY01000328.1 GCA_007124535.1 Planctomycetaceae bacterium | reverse complement strand
TTGTACCCCTTGCATAAGATCGTGTTTGCAGGCATGCTTAAGGCGTTGGTTCGGAAGGTGGAAGCGGAGAAATAGCCCATTATGAAGATCGCAGTGATAGGCTCCGGCATCAGCGGGTTGCTCTCCGCGCGGCTGCTGTCGGCGGAGCACGAGGTCCATGTATTCGAGGCCAGCGACTACGCTGGTGGGCATACCAATACGGTCGAGTTCGAGGCGTTCGGACGCCCGTATGCCGCCGACACGGGCTTCATGGTGTTCAATGACCGCACCTACCCGAACTTCGTCGAAATGCTTCGGACGCTCAGCGTACCCGCCCGCTGGAGCGATATGAGCTTCAGTGTCCGTTGCGACCGCACCGGCCTGGAGTATCAGGGCAGTTCGCTCAATGGCCTGTTCGCCCAGCGCCGGAATCTGCTGCGCCCGTCGTTCTACCGCCTGTTGCTCGACGTGCTCCGCTTCAACCGCCGGTCGCTTGAACTGCTGCGGGGCGATGACAATGAGCTTCCGTTGGGCCGGTACCTGGATTCCAATCGATACAGCCGGCAGTTTATCGAGCATTACCTCGTGCCGATGGGTGCGGCCATCTGGTCGGCCCCGCCGGAGCGGTTTCTGCAATTCCCGGCGCGGTTCATCGTCAGTTTCTTTCACAACCACGGGCTGCTGACGGTACGGGGGCACCCGCGGTGGAAGACGGTCGAGGGGGGCGCCGCGCGTTACGTCGAGGCCCTGGCGCGCCCCTTCGCCGACCGGATTCGGTTGAACTGCGCGGTGGCGTCGGTACGGCGATTTCCCGATCGCGTCGCGGTCACGTGGCAAAACGGTGGCCCGGAAGACTTCGACGCCGTGGTGTTGGCCGCCCACTCCGACCAGTCCCTCGGCATGCTGGCGGACGCGAGCCCTGCGGAGCGGCAGATTCTCGGCGCGATCGGTTACCAGCGGAACGAGACGGTCCTGCACGTCGACCCGTCGCGATTGCCCCGCTGCCGCCGGGCCCGGGCCTCGTGGAATTACTGCATTCCGCGCGAGCCGGGGCGGCCGGTCGTGCTCACGTACGACCTGAACCGCTTGCAGGGGCACCTGTCGCCCGACCCCATTTGCGTTACCCTGAATGCCACGCAGTCAATCGGCGCGGGCAAGATCTTGCGGCAAATCGAGTATCACCACCCCGTATACAGCCGCGAAGCCCTGGCCGCGCAGCAACGGTTCTCGGAAATCAACGGACAAAACCGCACGTATTTCTGCGGCGCCTATTGGGGACATGGCTTCCACGAGGACGGCGTGAACAGCGCGCTGGCGGTGGGTAGAAGCTTTGGGATCACCTTGCAGCGGGGCTTGGTTCCCGCGTGAACCGCCCTGCGGACTAGATTTGTTGGCAACGAGTCATGCATAGCTGCCTGTATTACGGACACGTTCAACATCGGCGCCTGAAGCCCAAGGAGCACATGTTCCGTTACGGGCTGTACATGGCCTACCTCGACCTGGACGAGTTGCCGGAGTTGCTTTCCGGCGCCCCCGGTTTGTCTCGGGCACGTTTCTCGCCGGCCTCGTTTCGCCGTGCCGACCACCTGGGCGATCCCGCCTTGCCGCTGGCCGATGCCCTCCGGAACCTTGTGGAGGAACGGACCGGCCGGCGGCCGACGGGCCCGATCCGGCTGCTCACGCTCCTGCGCAACTGGGGATACTACTTCTGCCCGCTGTGCCTGTACTACTGCTTCGACCCCACCGGCCAGGCGGTCGATTGCGTGGTGGGCGAGGTCAGCAATACCCCATGGCTTGAGAAGCACTGGTACGTGCTCCACGAGGGCAACCGCACGGGCGAGCCGGGGCAACTCCGATTTTGTCATCCGAAGCGTTTTCACGTATCGCCTTTCCTGGATCGGGAGATGCAATACGAGTGGCGCCTCGGCGAGCCCGGATCGGCGTTGAACGTGGCCCTTGTCAATACGCGCAATGGCGAGCCGTTGTTGGACGTTCGCCTGGTGCTCCGCCGCCGCGAATGGACCCGCTGGTCCATGCTGCGGACATGGCCCCGTTATCCCTGGATGACGGCGCGCGTGGTGCAGGCCATCTATTGGCAGGCACTACGGTTGTGGCAGAAGAAGACACCCTATTACCCGCATCCGTAACTTCAACATGGGACGTACTTCCCCCTTCACTGCTCAGCATGGCGCCTTCACGGGTTCACTGATCTTTCCCCTTGGTCACTTGGGTCCTTTCTCTTGATCCTCCCAGTCTAGCGAGCCACTCGATGAACCACCTATTTCGCAGCCTGGTATGCCGCCGTTTGTCGGCTCTCGAGCAGGGCGTGCTCGTGCTCGACGAGGCAGGCCGGCGCCGAGAGTTCGGCCGGCGCGGGGATGTTCTGCTGGCCGCGCGGGTCGAGGTTCACGATCCCTGCTTCTATCGCAACTTGGTGCTCGGCGGTAGCTTGGGGGCAGCCGAGGCCTATCTCCGCGGCTACTGGACGTGCGAGAACCTGGCCGACCTGGTGCGTATCTTCTGCCGGAACCCGGCCGTTTCGGCCGGGCTGGAAGGCGGCCTGTCGCGGCTCCTGAGCCCCGTGGCGCGGCTGGGCCACTGGCTGCGGCGCAACACCACCACCGGCAGCCGTAAGAACATTGCAGCCCACTACGACCTGGGCAACGAGTTCTTCGCCCTGTTCCTGGACGAAACCATGGCCTACTCGTGCGCCATCTTCCCGCGCCCCGACAGCACGCTCCACGAGGCGTCGGTGGCGAAGTTCGACCGGATATGCCGTAAGCTGGCGCTGGAGCCTGGCGACCACTTGCTGGAAATCGGCACCGGCTGGGGTGGATACGCAATCCACGCGGCACGAAACTACGGCTGCCGCGTCACCACGACCACCATCTCCCAAAAACAGTACGACTACGCCCGACGGCTCGTGGCCGACGCCGGCCTGGGCGACCGGGTGACCGTGCTGCGGAAGGACTACCGCGATTTGACCGGCACGTACACCAAGCTGGTTTCCATCGAGATGATCGAGGCCGTGGGGCATCCGTTCTTCGACACCTACTTCCGCGCGTGCTCCCAGCGTCTGAAGCCCGAAGGACTCATGCTCCTGCAGGCCATCACCATTCCCGATCAGCGCTACGACGCCTACCGGCGCGGAGTCGACTTCATTCAGCGGTACGTCTTCCCGGGCGGCTGCCTGCCCTCGGTGGGCGCCATTTGTGATTCGGTCGGGCGGGTGACGGACATGCGCCTGACGCATTTCGAAGACCTGACGCCCCACTACGCC
>SLEY01000375.1 GCA_007124535.1 Planctomycetaceae bacterium | reverse complement strand
GGGCCTTCGCGCCACGGGTTGCCCTTCGCATCGTTCAAATCGAACCGCATCTCGACACCCGCCGCATCGGTCACGCGGATGCCTCGAGCCTCCTCTCCCACCAACGGCGTCTGCCCCGGCGCCGAACCGATCGGGACCGCCACCGGTTCCCCCCGGACCGGCACATCGCGGTCGTTGGCCACTCGCAACATGCAGCGGCCCTGCCACCAACCGCCACCGTCCAGATACAAGGGATGCTGCCAATCCTGCCCGCCACGGGCCGAGATCCCGGAACCCGCCAGTGTGACCAACCCGATCAAGAAAATGGAACGCATCATTCTCGGTACTCCCCGATCTTTCGTCCCTGGAAACTGCTTGATACATCCCCGCAACGATGTGGCCGGTCTCTGACCGAGCCACTCGGCCGATCGAAGGTATGCCCATGCGTCCACTAATCCTCGGCACGCAGAACCGCCGCGTGCTCCGCCGTCTGATGGGGGCCGCTACGGACCTGAGCGGCCTCGGGGTCGCGGATCAGCACGACGTCCGAACCGACCCGCACGGCCGTGCCGCCCTCGGCTTCCAGCAACTCGATCCGTTCCGGCAATTCCGCTTGCTCTCCCTCGCGATAGGGCAACAGCACCGTCACGAAACGCGACGTCTCGGCCGGCTCGACGGTCGATGCCGTCAGGTGGAATTGGGGCGGAGCGGCCTCGGGCCGGTCCGGCATCGGGTCCCAGCCGCTGGTCTGGCTCAGTTCCAACTCGCTCGGGGCAACGAATTCCACCCTCAACCGCGCCTCACCCCGGCCCAGCGTGACTCGGCCCGCCTCCGGTTCCAACTGCATCGACTCCTTCGCGTGCAGCAGCCACTGGTAGGTCGAAGCCTCATCCGCCGCCAGGTCGTCGACCACCACCAAGTAATCGGGCCGCGCGAACAGGATGTGGCGGAAACTGCGATCCAACCGACCCCGGTAGGCTTCCACGGCATCCCCCAGCGCGTAAGCCCAGTCGCCCGTTTCCAGGTGCGCCACGATCCGGCCCCGCGAATCGGCTCGCCGAGTCGCTTGACCCTGACCGTTCACCAGGATCGCGTTATGGGCGCGCGTCTCCCAAACCCATTCCCGGTGGTGCGGTGATCCATAATTCTGGTAGTAACCGCTGCTGATCGCCAGCGGCTCGCCAAAAGCCTCCAGTACCAGGGCATTCTGGTTGGCGTGGTTATGGCTGATCGCACCGAACGGATTGCTTTGGAACAGCAGCAGGACGTTCTCTTCCGGCTGATCCAGTTGGCTGTGCATGGCGACCAGTCCCACGTCGTAGAAGGCATGGGACAGCGGCAGGTCGGTGGGCGGTTCCGCTTCCAGGTCCGGGCGATGGACGTACCAAGCCTCCGGTCCGCTGGGGCCTCCGCCCATCTGCTCCGCGTACCAGCGGTAGTACGGATTGCCGTACAAGCTGGACAGCGTATACATCAGGTTCCCCTGACCGCGTCCGATGCGGCCTTCGTAGCCATCGCCGAACGCGCGATGTTGGCGGTGGGGATAGGCCGCCCAGAGGCCGAAATCGCCCGTGTTCTGGAAGAACGGTTTGTCCTTCAGCGGGATCCCCAAGCGGTCCAGTTCGGCCACCACACGGAACATGCGGCCCATGTAGCTGCTCCAGTAGCTGATCCCCTCGTGCCAGCCCCCGTCGTCGAACCCCCAGGCCGGGTAAACGGACCAGAGGACTTGCAGCGTGTAATCCAGCCACTCGGGCGCGTCTTCGATGTCATGGGCCAGGATGATCCCGCCCTCGACGGCGAACCCGATCATCCGCCCCGGATGGCTGGAAAACGGCCGCGATTCGAACGGCATCCCGCGATGCATCTGGTTCACCTGACGAATCCGCCGCCCGAGCACGTCCAGACAAACGGCACGCTCCTCCTCGCTGAGCGTCTCGTAGATCCAGTCGAACGTCCGCGGGGCATGCTCGGCAATGTCCATGCCCAGTTCCGTGGGCCAATATACGCTGGACGGCCCGTCCACGTCCCAGGTCATGAAGTGCATCAAGCGGCGTTTCGCTTCGGCAGCAAACCGCTCGTCCCCCGTGAACAGGTAGGCCCGAGCGCAGATTTCCATCCCCCGGGTATAGGGACGCATCGCCCGCCACGTCTCGTTGTACTTCGTCCGCCAGTCCTCGTACTCATCCCACGGCCGCGGCTCCTCGAACAGAGGCTCCTCCCGCCCCAGCACCGCCTCGGCCGATCGCACCACCGGCTCCACTAACCACGCGAACCGTTCCCGATCGCCCCGGATCTCCGCGACCGTCTCCGGGCAGTAATAGGCCCGCGGGCGAGTCTGCGGGATGCGGTCCACCAGGGCGTCCACTCCCGGATACGGAAAATCGACCGCGTCGTCCGGAATCGTAAACTCGCGAATCCGGCTGCTCACCTCGCCGTCCGCATCCCCGTATCGCCAGTACCAGTCGCCCGGCGCCAAGGTCTCCCTCGGAACATGAATCGTCCACTCCAGATCCTCGACCGTCACCGTGCGATCTGGGGCAAAGTCGCTGCTGGTCGAATACTGGAGCCGCCAGCGTTCGACGCCGGAATGCGGCAGCCAGACGAAGGCCGGCGGATTCGCCGCCACTTCATGTCCCCCCGAAGGGCGATACGATACCTCATTGGACCTGGGGGAACGGTCCAAGGGCGGCGCCTCGTCTGCCTGCAATACGGCCGCTGCCGAAACGATCCACCCCATCACGACGAACAGCACGAGTCCTCGTCCCATGCAACGTCTCATGATAACCTCCCTCGATGCGACTACGAAATTCTGACCAAGCGAACGGGCGCCGGAGTCCGGCAACCTCCCCGATCCTAACCCAGCCGCGCGTTGGAACCAAGCCGGGAGGTCCGGTCCGGCGCGCCGATACGGTCTGATTGACACACAACTTCAGGCATGTTGTAATCCAAGCGTTCGAAGGTCGAACCCATGAGCGACAGGGAATCCATTTCGGCGACCGAAGGCAAAAACACAGGGGACATGTCCATGAACATCAAGAATGTGCTGGTCACCGGGGCGGGAGGGAAGATCGGTCGAGCGGTTCTGCCGGAACTCGCCAAGGCCGGCTATGCGGTGAGAGCCCTGGAGTACACCGACGGCCTCGCAGTGCCGCAGGGGGAGAACATCGAGGTGATCGTCGGCGATCTGCGTGATCCGTCGTTGGCCAGGCGATTGATCGCCGACATGGACGCGGTGATCCATCTGGGCAACGTCAAAGAGAACAAGGAATTGTTCCTGGACACGAACATCAAGGGCACCTTTTACCTCCTGGATGCGTGCAAGGAGGCGGGACATATCCAGCAGTATATCCAAGCCGGTTCGGATGCCCGCGCCGGGATTTACTATTATCCCCAGCCGATTCCCATCGACGAGAACCACCGCCATTCGGGCTATCCGGGGTATTACCCGCTTTCCAAGGTGCTGGAAGAGGTGCTGTGCGAGCAGTATCAGATCATGTACCAGACGCCGATCACCATTTTGCGGTTTTCTTGGGTCCACGACGAAGACGATATTCTGGCGCATGTGACGCTGGCGGAACCCCGTCTCGGCGTGCCGGTTTGGCGGGACTGGGCAAGGACCCCCGAGCAGAAGGCGTATTTCGAGTCGGGTCAGGATGCCGTCGCCTGCCTGGTCCATGCGGACGGCAGCGCCGGGCAACGGCACATCGTCGGCATTCGGGACGTGGTGCAATCCATTCTGCTGGCGCTGGGAAATCCCACGGCGGTCGGCGAGGCATTCAATGTGTCGGGGCCGTCGCCGTTCGGTTACGACGTGCTGGCGAACTACGTGGCCGAGAAGCTGGACTTGCCGGTCGTCCGTTTCGAGGTCACGGAGTTTCACGATTTTTTCATTGAGATGAGCAAATCCCGATCGGTGCTTGGGTTCCACCCCGAGTACGACATTTTTCGCATCGTCGACGACGCGATCCGATTTCGCCAGGAGGGAAAGACGCGGACGGTTTGGCCCTATCCGGGCTAGTGCCGCTTGGGTGGAGGAGTTGATTTCAACGCGTGGCCCGGTTTCTCCGAGTTCGGCAGGAGGTCTCGGAGCGACGCGAACCCGGGATTTTCAGAGAGGGACGGACAAGACCATGAAGATCAGCGCCAATTATTGGATGTTCGAGGGCGGGTTGGAGGCCACCTTGCCGGTGGCCCATGCCATGGCTCAGGCCAAAGACCTGGGATTCGACGCCATCGAGTTGTGCATTGCCAGTTCGGGAGTCTTGACGCATCAGACGTCGGAGCGCCAGTGCGAACAACTCGTGGCCCAAGCCGATGAACTGGGTCTGGAAATCTCCGCGGTCGCCAGTGGCGAGAGCTGGGGATGCTCGCCGACCGACGACGATCCGGCGGTGCGTGACAAGATCGTGCATTTCACCGAGCAGGCGCTGCAGCGGGCCCGCTGGCTGGGTACCGACGCCTATCTGTTCGTACCGGGCGCGGTGGACGTGTTTTTTCTGGAGAACAGCCCGGTGGTGCCCTACGACGTGTGCTACGAGCGAGCCCGGGCGGCGATCCGGCGGCTTCTGCCCACCGCCGAAAAGGTGGGCGTGACCCTGGCGATCGAGAACGTCTGGAACAAGTTCCTGTTGAGTCCGCTGGAAATGCGGGATTTCCTCGATGGTTTCGGCTCCGCCAGGGTGGGCAGCTACTTGGACGTGGGCAACATCCTGCTGACCGGTTACCCCGAGCATTGGATTCGGATTTTGGGCAAGCGGATCGTGCGGGTCCATGTCAAAGATTATCTCAAATCGGTGGGCACGGTCGCCGGGTTTGTCGACATGCTCGAAGGGGACGTGGACTTCCAGGCCGTCAAGACGGCTTTGGCGGAGATCGGCTACGACGGCTATCTGACGGCCGAAATGCTGCCCTACCAGCCGGGCCGGCCGGAGAAGACGGCCACGGCGATGAAGAAGTTGTTCAAGTGACCGCACTTTGATCGAGGAAACGCAGAGGAGAACATCGATGATTCGCGTCGGAATTGTTGGTTTGGGCTTCATGGGCAAAATGCACTTTCGCTGCTATCAGGCGCTGGAAGGTGTGCAGGTCGCCGCCATCTGTGATACGGATGCCGCCAGGTTCGAGGGCCAGGGAGGTGCGGTGGGCAACATCGAGGGCGCCGAGGCGCCGCTGGACTTCACCGGCATCGCCCGGTATGACGACTTCGACCGGATGCTGGCCGAGTCCGAGTTGGACGCTTTGTCGGTGACCCTGCCGACGTACCTGCACAAGCCGTACACCGTCAAAGCGTTCGAGGCCGGTCTCGATGTGCTGTGCGAGAAGCCGATGGCGTTGACGGTTGCGGACGGGCAGGAGATGTTCGCCGCGGCTCGACAGAGCGGCAAACGGCTGCAGATCGGGCACTGCATCCGCTTCTGGCCCGAGTACGCGGCGGCCAAGGAACTGATCACTTCGGGCCGCTACGGCCAGGTGACTGCCGCCACGTTCCAGCGGCTGAGTCTGACCCCCGGCTGGTCATGGCAAGGCTGGATCCTGGACGGTGGCAAGAGCGGCGGGGCGGCGGTCGATCTGCACATCCACGATTCCGACTACGTCCAGTACGCATTGGGCATGCCCAAGGCGGTGTTCAGCCGGGCGGCGCGGGGACCGTCCAACGATTACGACCACATTGTCACCCAGTACCTCTACGACGGGGACCGCGCGATCACGGCGGAAGGCAGCTGGTCAATGGCTCCGGCTTTCGGGTTCGAGATGAGTTTCCACGTGGTTCTCGAAAAAGCGACCCTGGTCTACGATTGCACCCGGGCTCCGACTTTCAAAGTCTGTCCGACCGAAGGGGAGGCCTTTCATCCGGAAGTGGCTTCGGGTGACGGCTACTCCAACGAGATCGAGCATTTTGTCAAAGCGGTGCGCGGGGAGCGCGTTGCGGAAATCATCACACCTCAGCAGTCGATCGATTCGCTGAGATTGGTGCTGGCGGAAAAACGCTCGGCTGCGGCGGGCGAGTTGGTGTACCTGTAGGCACCGTCGGGAGCACGTCCTTTTCGATGAGGGAGGATACGATGGGCAAACCACCTTTCACGGCGGGCCGCGCCGTCCGTTGGGGAGTGATCGGCTTGGGTTGGTTCGGTGAGATTCATGCCGATACCCTGGCGGGTCTGGAAGGGATCGAGTTGGCGGCACTGGCCACGCGGCGGCCGCAACGTCTCCAGGAACTGGGAGACCGTTACCAAGTGGCCGCCCGCTATACCGACTACCGCGAACTGCTGGCCGATCCGGCGGTCGAGGCGGTCAGTATTACGACCCACATCGACGAGCACCGCGACATAGCCATCGACGCGCTGCGGGCCGGCAAACATGTGCTGCTGGAGAAGCCCATGGCGCCGACGGTCGAGGATTGCGACCGCATCATTCAGGCGGCCGAGCAAAGCGACGGCCTGTTCATGGTGGGCCACATCTGCCGGTTCGATCCCCGAGTGGCCCTGGCCAAGCAGGCCATCGACGAAGGCCGTCTGGGCCGCATCATCTCGATGCACGCCCGCCGCAATTTGTCGCGGACGCTGGGCGAGGCCAATTTGGACAAGATCTCCGCCCTGATGGGCGACGCCATCCATGACGCCGATTTGATGCTCTGGTTCGCCGCCGCCGCGCCGCGGAGCGTCTACGCCCAGGAGGTCCACCCCGGACACTGCAAGTACCCGGATGGCGCTTGGGCAATGATGCGTTTGGATAACGGCGCGGTCGGAGTGGTCGAGTCGATCTGGCACCTGCCCAATTCGACGCCCTTCGCCATCGACGCTCGCATGGAAGTGATCGGCACCGAGGGAGCCCTGTACGTCAACTGCGGCCAGGCCGGCTTGGAAATCCACGCGGCGGACGGGCTGAGCCTGCCCGACACGATGTACTGGCCGACGGTGTTCGGCGAACGTTTCGGCGTGCTGCGCGCGGAGTTGCAGTACTTTGCCAACTGCATCCTGCGCGGCGAGCGGCCCGAACGCATCACGCCCGAGCAGTCAAGACAAGCGGTTGGTCTGATCGTTGCCGCCGCCGAATCGTCCCGCACGGGCGACGTCGTACGGCTGGAATGACCGGGGATTCCGCGATTTCCAAGCTCACGGGACGCCCCTCGGCGTCGAAGCGCCGGGGGCCGCTTTCTTCCGGAAAGCCCATTCACCGCCTCCCGCCAGGCCCCCCATTTCGCCAGCCTCCGGGCAGGACCCCAGCGAACGGCGTGTAGGCCGAAACCAATCGAGTTGCGGCCGGGCGCAGCGCGGTCGCGTGATGACGGATCACAAACCGTTCGCGCGCAAGTAGTCCACGCTCTTCTGAAAAATATCCGCGGCGCCGATGATCTCCAGGGTCGAGCTTTCGATCTCGGCTCCGCGAAGCACCTCGCACACACCCGCAATGTCGATCACCCCGTCCCCCAGGGCGATGGTCGAAAAGCCGCAGCCGTGCAGCGTGCCGCGGCGCGGCTCCCATTCGGCCGCCAGGTCCTTCCAATGGACATGATGGATCCTGTCCCGGAACACCCGCGCCATTTCCACCGGGTCCGTACCGCTGAGCCAGGCGTTGCCGGTGTCCAGGTTCACGCCCAGCGAATCGGGGTTGCCCAGCCGGTCCAGCACGTCCCGGATGCCTTGGATCGAGCCCGTGATCGGCCCGTGCGGTTCCAGCAGCAAACGGACGCCGTAATCCCCGGCCACTCGGACGGGCGTGAAGAGCTTCTCCGCCGTAATCAGCACCCGCTGCTCGTAGGACAGGTTCTGAGCCCAGTCCGAACGGGGATCGTTTTCGGTCGTCACCACATCCCGCATCCCGATGGCCGCCGCGAACTTGATCGCCTTGACGATCTCCGCCGTGCCGAACAGCCCCGGATTGCTGGGCTCCAGCAGCATGGCATGAGCGCATACCGCCGAGGGCGTCATGCCGTGCTTCTCGAACAATCGTTTGATCTCGAAAGGGTTGCTGTCCAGGCTGACGGTCGGCGAGAAGCCGGCCGAGGCGAGCAGGCTGCCGCCCGAGTTCGTGTCGCTGATATCGGCACAGGCGAACCCCATCGCTTTGGCACATTCCAATTGCCGTTCGAGCCCGGCGAAAGGTTCGATCAAGAGAAAGACCCCGATCTCCATGGTGGTTTCCTTATCGTTAAAAGCGTTGTGTAAATCAGGCAATGCGCCGGGCGCATTCCAACAGATAGTCGCGCGAGGTGTGCAGGGCCGCGGTCATGGCATCCGGTTCCGGTTCGTTATGCATGAACGGATTGACATACCAACGGTAATCGACCTTGGCCAGGGCTGCCAGCCAGGGGGTAAAATCGGTGGGCCCGATTCCGGGCAGTTGCTGGGTTCCCGGGTAGGCCTGCCAAGCGTAGAAGAACAGCAGTCGCGGGCCGCAGATCGCGATCGCCTCCTCCACCGACGCGTCGATCCGCTGCAGGTGGTACGGTGCCAGGGCAATTCCCAGTCGGGGATGCTGCGCCAGATCGACGAAGGCTTTCAGCGAATCCAGGCTGTTCATCAGTTGGCCGCTATGGTTTTCGATTGCCAGGTAGGCATCGTGTTCTTCGGCCAAATCCAGTTCCGGTTGGAGGGAATCCACGAACTCCTTCATTCGGGGGAGCATCTGTTCGAGCGGTTGGCGGGTGGTGCTGCCGCGCACGGCGACGCCGCCGCCCATGGCCCCGATGAAATCGGCGTACTTGGGAAAACCGCCCCGGTAAACGGACCAGGCATAGGTTTTCAGGTTATGTTGGGCCAGCACCGCTTTCAGCCCGTCCGGTCCCAGGCGTTCGCGAGCCTCGTCCAAGTGGGGACAGCCGGCATGCGGCGACCAGATATCGATCGCCTCGAAGCCGAGTTCGGCGATGCGTTGGCAAGCCTGCTCGATGGGCAGGCTCATGAAATGGATGGACGAGGTGGAGAGGCGCATTTTCCAAGGGGTTTCGGGTTCGGCCGCCCCGGTCAGGGCACAGGCGGCCGCGGCGGTTGCCGAGTGGGCCAGGAAACCCCGCCGCGACATCGGAGGGAAATCTCGGGTAGCAGGCATCGGTTCTCCTCTCTGCTTTCTCAGGAAAGGGGGCACGTGTCGCAAGATGCGGACCGGGCGGTCAGATCTCGGTGTTCATCCCGGGCAAGGGCGGCGAATAGCGCCCGTCCTCGCCGGCCCGGATGGGCGGCTCGCAGTCGAAGGTCAAATCATCCACGTTGGCCACCAACTCGACTTCGGAGTTCAGCATCTGGTCCCAGCTGACGTAGGCTCCGGTATAGGCGGCCGTGCGCCCCATCAAGGCCGCCAAATTCGCCTCGCCCGCACGGCGGGCCTCGTTGTGCGGCGTGTCGTTGCGGATCGCGTCCAGCAACAACTGCATCTGCGTGACATACGGGTTGTTGTCGCTCTGGCCATACTCCCAGTCCAGAGCGTCCGGTTCCATCCGATGCCCTTGATAAATCCGCGGCTGGGGCGCGCGGAGACTGGTCATGATCACGGCCGATCCCTTGCTGCCATGAGCGTAGTCGGAATAGGTGTTCCAGCAGTTGTTCATGTGGCGGGCAAAGGCGAACAGTTTGGCGCCGTCGGCGAAAGTGTATTCGACGGCATAGTGGTCGAAGAAGTTGCCGGCCTGGGGGTAACAGCGGCCGCCCATCGCCTGGGCCGACACGGGCCAGGCATCTTTGGCCCAGCAGGCGACATCCACATTGTGGCACTGCCAATCGACGAAGAAACCGCCACTGACCCAAGTGAAGCGGTTGGCATGCTGTAACTGGAACAGCATTTCGTTGGCGCCCTCGGGAACCGGCGGGCAATGGACGGGGCCTTGCAAGCGGTAGATCCGCATGGTGTGCACGTCGCCAATGGCCCCCTCGTGAATCCGTTCGATCACCGCCTGGCGGGCGTGGGAGTGCCGCCACATGAACCCGCAACCCACTTTCAGATCCTTCTCTTCCGACAGTTCGGCCGCCCGCAGCCAACGGCGGGTGGCCGGGGCATCGACCGCAAAGGACTTCTCGGCGAACACGTGGACCCCCTTCTCCACCGCGTACTCGAAGTGCGAGGGGCGGAAGGTGGCAAAGGCGGTCAGCAGGGCGACGTCGCCGGGACGGAGCGAGTCGATGGCATGCTTGTAGCTGTCGAATCCCGCAAACCGCCGCTCGGGCGGGACGTCCACCTGATCGCCAAACGATCCGGAAAGCCGTTCGTAACTGCCGTTCACCCGATTTTCGAACAGGTCCGCCATGGCGTGCAGCCGGACCGGCCCGCCCGTGGTCCGGAACGTGTCACTCGCCGCCCCCGTACCGCGGCCCCCGCAGCCGATCAATGCCAAACGGAGGGTCCCGTCCTCCCCGGCATGGACCTGGGGCACCGCCATCCCCGCCAGGGCGGAAGTCGCCGCCACCTGACCCGTTGTCTTCAAAAACGTCCGCCGGGACGCCCCAACCGCCCAACCTCGGGATTCATTCGCATTCATCGAAAACTCCTCGGAAGAAAAAAAACTTCGGTGCCCGCAAAACCGCCATCTCCCTGCTTACAAAAAAGCTGCGAGGAAAGGAACCCCTCGTTCGGAAGGTTTCGGCGAGGCGCTACGTGACTTCTTGCTCGAACTTTTACAGGGCCTGGGCGATCTGCCGCACTTGCGCCTCGAGTGCCTCCGGATCCAGATCGCTCCGGATGCCCTTGGAGAACCCTCCGTTCCACCAGTTTGGGGCGACTCAGGTAATCGCGTTGGTGGCAGGAATCAGATTTCCTCTAACTGACGGAACCAGTCGTCCGTATCGGGGCCGGGCGACCGAGCGGCTTCGGAGACGCGGGGATCCACCGGCCCATTTGTCGCCGACCGCTCCTCTGCCGCCGGTCGATGCGATTCGCGTTCCCGCGCAGCGGCTTGGCGGTCGGCGGTCGGCGAGCCTCCGAACAGCGCGGATAAATCGACTTTCAACCCGCCGGTCTCGCCGCAAGCACCAGCAATTGCCGGCGTGGGATGATGGGGGAATAGGATCGCGTTTTCCGGACAAACACGACTGCAAGCCGGGCAACCGGGGCGGCATAGGTCGGGTTGCTCGACCAAAATGATCTCGCCCGCATCGATCCCGTAGACGCCGAACAAGCAGAAGTCGATGCATTCCATACAGTTGGTACAGCGGCTGTAGTCGATTACCGGGAACCAGCGCCGCCGTCGGGGCGGTTCCTCCAGCTGCTGCGGCTGGCCGGCGGCCGGCAGCGGCTCTCCCAAGGACGCGGCGATTTCGGCGATCCCCCGCACCCGGTCGACCCAATCCGAAACCCGAGGCTCGGTATCCAGTTTCCCACAATGGATGCGGCGATCGGGCAACGGCCGACCGGCAGCGACCGGTTCGACTGCGCCGATCTGCGGGGGACCCTGATCCTCCGCCGCTTCCTGATCTCCCACCGTCGCCCTCTGGCCGGCGACCCCGTGACGATCCAGCAACCAATGCATCGCCCGGGGGAACAGCCAGCTGAGCACCACCAGATCTCGTTCGGTGCGGCGGAGTCTCGCCCAGACCGGTCCGTTGGCGCCGAGGTCGGTCAAGGGGGGCGTCACCAACACCGGCAGACTCGTCTGCCGGGCCAATTCGGCCGCCAGTTCGTCCTCGAAACGCCGTTTCTCCGGGTGCGGGCTGCGCCCCCGCGAGATGACGACGGTAAGCGGCGGTTGCATCATGGCTCCTGTTCGTCTCGAATTCCTCGGAGGGTGTTCACGTGCGCGGCCCACGTTCGGGCTCCTTATCGTCCAACGGCCCTTTCAGCATCCGCTGGGTCATTCTCCAAACCGATTTCAAATGGTCGCGATAGGCGGCGGCTGGCATCAGGCCGTCCGCCGAACCTTGGATTTCCAATAACCAACCGGGACCGTAGCTGTCCTGATTGATCAGCGACGGGTCGGCCAAAACGTCGTCGTTCAAGCGGGTCACCCGGCCCGTCAGCGGGGCGTAGAGCGCGGCCTCGGCCTTCTTGCTCTCGATCGCGCCGATCTCCTGGCGAGCCTGGACGGGCATCCCCTCGTCCACCAGCCAATCCAGGAAGTACACTTCCTGCATCAGCCGCACGGCATAGGCAGTGAATCCGAATCGCCATCCGTCCCCTTGGTCTT
>SLEY01000062.1 GCA_007124535.1 Planctomycetaceae bacterium | reverse complement strand
CTTGGCTTCGCCCCAGGGCACACAAGGTGGCCAGCAGCAGGGTCCCCAAACCGACTCCCCGATACGGGTCGATCACCGTCAGTGCCCCTTCAGCCCGGGTGGGGAGATGCGTGTCGCGAATCAGGCGGCCGATTCCCAGGCCTCGTTGCTCGGGATCCTCCGGGTCGATCGCGCCCCAGGCCAGATGCCGGATCTGGTCCACTTCGGTCAGATACCGCAGTTCCCGGGACGACAGTTGAGTCACATTCCGGCAGAAGCGATGGTAAACGGAGTCGGCCGACATCCGCGACAAACCCTCTTCGATCCGCCATCGATCCGCGGGGGTGACGGGGCGCAAGCGTACGGGGGTGCCGTCCAGCAACGTGGCGTCGAAGCCGACCTCGCTGGGCGGGCGGTCAAGGTTCCGCGGCATTACTTGCATGCCATCCCGAGGAAACATCATCGTCATCCGCAACACCCTGCGCACGGGTCAAGCTGGCACAAACGGGTTAAACCGTTTCTCCTCGCCAATGGTTGTCGCCTCACCATGCCCCGGCAGAATTTGGGTATTTTCCGGAAGGGCGTACAACTTTCCGCGAATCGATTCGGCCAGTTGACGGGGGTCACTATCGGGAAAATCACTCCGCCCGACACCCCCTCGAAAGAGCACGTCTCCAACCAGGGCCACCCACGGCGTCCCGCCCTTCCAAAGGTAAACCACGTGTCCCCGGCTGTGTCCCGGTGTGCCCAGCACCTCCCAAACGATGCCAGCCGCGGAATACTGTTGTCCATCCACAACCCTCACATCGGAGGGTGGGCTGACTAATCCCAAGCCGAATCCCTGGGATAGATTCGCGGTGGCGTCGGTCAGTTTATCGGCATCGTCCGCCCCGATCACCAACGGGCAAGCGGGCCAACACGCCTTCATGGCCGCGTTTCCAGCGATATGATCCGCATGACCGTGCGTATTCAGGATCGCCGCCGGCGCCAAGGCCTGCTGCTGGACCCGGGCGATGATCTGCTCCGCCTCGAATCCCGGGTCCACGATCACACAGTCGTCTCGCCCCTCCAATCGGACGATAAACGCGTTCTGACCAAACATGGGTGACACCACCGCTTCGATTAGCAACCTTTCGGACGTCACGAAATCGTCTCCCCTTCATCGTAAGTTTCATGGTATGATATGCGGATTCGTCGCGATCATGGCGGAATGGCGGCACACAACGAATGCACGCTCTGGGCAAGAGCTGGCACGATGCCCGGCGGAGCTAATTATGGACAACAGATGCGGGCGATACAATCACGTGACTCCCGGAACACTTGGGCTTTCACGGAGGGTCGGTTGTATGGCATGGCATGTCGGGCAAATGCTTCGAAACACCTCCTTTGGGTTAGGAGAGCGCGTCTTATGAAGGTTTTGATTTGGTTTCATTTTCCCAGCTTGATCGGGCTCCTGCTCGCCGCGCTGGCGCCCTCCACGGTGTGGGGGAGCGAAGCGCCGCGCAGTCGTGCCGAGCTGACCGAGCCCGTGCTGCGGGTCGCCACGGCGAGTCCCACCAGGCCCCAAGGCCATCCGCTGGATCCGGCCCTGGACATGGCCCGGGACGGTCTGGAAATCATGCAGGAGTCGGTGGTCGATTACACGGCCACCTTGGTAAAACGGGAGCGGGTGAACGGCCAGTTGGGTGAGTACGAGTACATCCAGCTGAAGGTCCGCAACCGCCGCGTCGTGGAGGGCCAATTGGTCACACCGTTCAGCGTCTACATGAATTTCCTGCGTCCGGCCAGTGCTCGGGGGCGGGAGGTGCTGTACGTCGAGGGCCAGAACAACGGCAAACTGGTGGCACGCGAAGGCGGCGGTATGGGCCGCTTCCTGCCCGCCGTCTGGCTGCACCCGACCGGCATGATCGCGATGCGGAACCAACTGTACCCGATCACCGACGTGGGAATCGAAAATCTCGTGCAGAAGCTGATCGAGCGGGGCGAAGAGGAAAAACGTTCTGCATCCAGCACGTGCCAGGTCAGTTTCCACGAAAATGCCACGATCAACGGCCGGCGATGCACGCTGCTGCAATTGCGGCACAAGCAGCCCGGCCCCGGTGTCGAATTCCACTTGGCCCAGATCTTCATCGACGACGAATTGAATCTCCCGATCCGCTATGTCGCCTTCGGCTTTCCGGAACGGCCAGGGGAAACGCCGCCCGTTCTGGAGGAGTATACCTACCTGAATCTGGAACTGAATGTCGGGCTCACCGACCGCGATTTCGACTACACGAATCCCGATTACGGATTCCGTTGATCGGATTCCACCCACGGACGCACGACGTCGCTACCTCCCGGAACCTCGCGTTGCTCGGCAACGCGAGGTTTTTTCGTGGGCGGCGGGCTAGGCACCTTGCCCGCTTTGCGTCACAATAACACACTTTGGTTCCCGCGGAAAACGTAATCGGAGAGGAAGCCCTACCATGAGTACCATTGCTGACATTCACGCCCGGCAGATTCTGGACAGTCGGGGGAACCCGACAATTGAGGTCGATGTGACCCTGGTGGATGGGTCGTTCGGGCGCGCTGCGGTCCCCAGTGGGGCCAGTACGGGAGTGCATGAAGCTTGGGAGCTGCGTGACGGCGACTCGGCCCTGTTTCTGGGCAAAGGCGTCCTGCAAGCGGTCGACAACGTCAACGACACGTTGGCGGCCGAGATCGAAGGTCTGGACGCGCTGGATCAGTGCGGCGTGGACCAGGCGATGATCGAACTGGACGGCACGGTCAACAAGCAGAAGCTGGGCGCGAACGCGATCCTGGGAGTCTCGCTGGCGGTGGCCAAGGCCGCGGCCCATTACACCAACCAGCCCCTGTATCGCTACTTGGGAGGCTGCGGGGCCACCCTGCTGCCCGCCCCCATGATGAACATTGTCAACGGCGGCCAGCATGCCGACAATTCGGTCGACGTCCAAGAATTCATGGTCATGCCCCTGGGCTTCGATACCTTCAGCGACGCCTTGCGTTGCGGCACCGAGGTGTTTCACCACCTGAAAAAAGTGCTGGGAAAACGGCAACTGAGTACGGCAGTGGGCGACGAAGGCGGCTTTGCTCCCAATCTGGGCAGCAATGTCGAGGCACTGGACCTGATCCTGGAAGCCATCAACGCCGCCGGGTACCAAGCGGGTGAACAGGTGCAGATCGCCTTGGATGTGGCCGCCACCGAGTTCTACGATGCAGAAAAAGGCCTCTATTCGATCGACGGCAAACAATTGGATTCCGCCGCCATGGTCGAGTTCCT
>SLEY01000313.1 GCA_007124535.1 Planctomycetaceae bacterium | reverse complement strand
GCCCCACGAATCGGCCCTGCAGGCGACTGGCACGGACGAGATGCGGGGGCAGATGCGGGGGCACCTGAACGGCAACACGCGGCGAAACGGGGCAAAACGTGGCAAAACGCCCCCCCAGGACAAGCGAGACGATGACAGAGCGGATACAGGCCCTAAGTTGTTGCCTATGCACGTTTTAGGCGAGAAAGGGCGGGAAGAGGCGGGAAGAGGCGCCGGGGGGATTCGAACCCCCGATGGCGGATTTGCAATCCGCTGCCTTAGCCACTTGGCGACGGCGCCCTGCATCCTCCAAATGTATCCTATCGGATCAATGGGGTCAAGTGGCCGCATGGACCCTTCTTGTGGGGTGTGCCTTCGGGCCCTGATGTTGAATCTCGGCCGGTCGTGCCGCCAATCACCATCGATGGCCCGACCTACGGACCGATTTTATTCAGGTCGTTCGAGCGGCTTCCGTTCGATATTACGTGGTAATTCAACGGCCATTGCGATTTGCGGGCGTAGGCTTTGCCGGCTGCGGTGGGGCATTGCGACGTGCTGAATTGCGAGGGGGGGGAGCGGCAGGGGCGAAGTGCGCGAGGGGGTGGGTCCGGCGCGTGATTCGCGGTACATTGGCTTTCTTGAAACACGTTCCAACACTTCCCCCTGACTGTGCTTCGGCCATTTGGGCCAGGCGACGGACGCGAATTATTGGAAAGGCATCGTGATGAAACACTCGCTCCCCTATTTGGCACTGCTGGCGCTGAGCAGCACGGCGGTTCTGTGGGCGGACGATCCGGCAGCCGCGGGACCCGGCAGGAATATCGTGCTGGTCGTTTCCGACGACCATTCGTTGGATTTGGGCTGTTACGGCAATCCCGTCATCCAGACGCCCCATCTGGACGCTTTGGCCGCGGACGGGATCCGGTTTACCTATGCCTTCTGCACCACGGCCAGCTGTTCGGCCAGCCGGTCGGTGATCCTGTCGGGGTTGCACAATCATGCCAATGGCCAGTATGGGCACCAGCACCATTTCCACAAATTCAGTTCGTACGACAATCTGTTGACGCTGCCGGTCTATTTGTCACAGGCGGGGTATCGGACGGCGCGTGCGGGCAAATACCATGTGGCGCCGGAGGCCGTGTATCGTTTCGAGACGGTCATCCCCGGTCCCGCCCGCAACGGCCATGTGATGGCGGAGAACTGCCGGGATTTCTTGAATGCCGATTCGGACCGCCCGTTTTTTCTGTACTTTTGCCTTTCGGACCCGCACCGCGGTGGGGGGACGGCGGACGAGTTGCCGCACGGTCCCGACCGCTTCGGCAACCCGGCGCCGGGACGCAGTTTTGCGGGCATTACCGAGGTGGTTTATGATCCGGACGACGTGATCGTCCCCGGTTTCCTCCCGGACACGCCGACCAGCCGAGCCGAATTGGCTCAATACTACCAATCGGTATCACGATTGGACCAGGGGGTGGGTCGGCTGATGGAAGTCTTGCAGGAGGCCGGGGTCTGGGATCAGACCTTGATGATTTACATTTCGGATCATGGAATCGCCATGCCCGGGGCCAAGACGACGCTGTACGAAGGCGGCATGCGTTCGCCTTTGCTGGTCCGCAATCCCTACAGCGACTTGCGGGGTGCGGTCCGTGACGCGATGATCAGCTGGGTGGATCTGACGCCCACGATTCTGGACTTTGCCGGCCTTCTGGACTCGCAGACGGGCCGTGTGCGGGAGGAGGTGGTGGACGCGATTCCGCCCAACCGGGCGCGTACGGATCCGCAGAACACCCGCGATGTCACGCCCGGGCAATTCCACGGACGCTCGTTCCTGCCGCTGCTGGACGCCCCCGGGAGCGACGGCTGGGACACCGTCTACGCTTCGCATACGTTCCACGAAATCCAGATGTATTATCCGATGCGCGTGGTGCGGCAGCGGCGTTGGAAACTGATTTGGAACCTCGCCTATCCGTTGCCGTTCCCATTTGCTTCGGATCTTTGGGCGGCCCCGACCTGGCAGGTCCAATATCAACAGGGGATGGATGCGCCCTTCGGCCCTTGGACAGTCGGCCGTTATATCCAGCGGCCGGAGTTCGAGTTGTTCGATCTGGAACAGGATCCGTACGAGGCGAACAATCTGGCCGAGGATCCGGAGTATGCCGAGGTGCGGGAGGCGATGATCGAGCAGTTGCAGGAATTCCAGCGGCGGACCGACGATCCGTGGATCCTCAAATGGGAATATGACTGACCCGTCCGCGGCAGTCCTGCGTTTTTTGACAGCTTCTGGGCCTTTTTGACGGAGAAACGGCATGCAGACCGACCAACGATCCTGTTCGCGGCGTGATTTTGTCCGAGGCACCGGCGTTCTTTTGAGCGGGATGGTGGCCGGTTCGGCGTTGGGGCGTCAGGAGCCGGCGGCGATGCCCCGGGTCGAATTGGGCCGGACCGGCGCGCCGGTGTCGCGTTTGGGAATCGGGTGCGGCCAGCTGTGGCGGCCTCAGGTCTCGGATGACATGGTGGCGGCGATCATCCACCGGGCGGTCGAATTGGGCGTGAACTTCTTGGATGTCGCCCCGAATTACGGCAACGACAACGATGGTTATGCCGAAACCCGCATGGGGCCCATCATCCGGGAACTCCGCCCGCAGTTGTTCCTGGTCAGCAAGACGGACCAGGCGGATTATGACGGAACCTGGCAGCAGTTGCAGCAGAGTTTGACCCGTCTGCAGACGGATCATCTGGACCTGGTCCATCTTCACAATGTGGGGCATGAACCGCGTTTTCCCGATTTGGAATTCACGCTCGGGGAACGCGGGGCGCTGGGCGCGTTGTTGGAAGCCCAGCAGCAGGGGTTGATTCGCTTCATCGGGGCCAGCGGGCATCTGTATCCCACCCGCTTTCACCGCGTACTGGACACGGGCAAGATCGACGTGCTGATGAACGCCGTCAACTTCATTGTCCGCCACACATATGACTTCGAGCACAAAGTCTGGTCGCGTTTTGCGGATCAAGGTGGCGGGCTGGTGGCCATGAAGGTGTTGGGGGGGCGTGATGCGGACGGTTTTCGGATTCCGGTCGAGTACTACGAGCGGGCGATCCGTTACGCGTTGTCGCTGCGCGGCGTGCATGTGGCCACGATCGGTGTCAAGAATGTGGAGGAAGTGGAGCAGGCCGCCCGCACGGTCTGCCAGGCGACACCGCTGGACGAGGATGAAGCGCAGGAACTGGCCCTGGCGGGTCTCCAGCTGTCGCGAACCGGCCGCTGGCCCAACGCCTACGGTGGTCCTGCCACGTGAG
>SLEY01000427.1 GCA_007124535.1 Planctomycetaceae bacterium | reverse complement strand
GGCGGATAGAAAAACCGTGGCTGGAAGAGATGGGCCAATGGCAGCAGGTAGCCAGTGGCCGCGGTCAGGTGTTTAGTGGCACGGACCGCCTGGTCGGACTGCCGCGGGGGTTACAGTGGGTGAACGGACCGCTGTTCGCCATGGCCAGCCGAAAGGGAAGTACGCCAAGCGCGATCACCGCTGGCGGGCGGATGTTCGTCGTCACGGATAACGTGCTGGAAAATCTCGATGGATCGCAGGGCAAGTTCCTTGTGGCCCGGGATGCCTTTAATGGCATGCTGCTGTGGTCACGACTCTGGGATGGCGGGACGTTGCGTTTCGCCGCCACCGCCGACAGGGTCTATTATGGCTCCTCGGAAGGATTGGTGGTCGTTGGCGCCTCCGACGGCCGCACGCGCCACACGATCCCCATGGACTCGCAGCCGAGCCAGGTGATCCACGCCGCCCCGGAGGGGATTCTGGTGGTCGAGTCGCCGGCGGGGGTGATCGCATTCAACGCGGCGAACAAGACCGCCCTGTGGGAATTCGAGTACGAAACGACCAACGGGACCATCGTTTCCAACGGACGTGTCTTCCTGTTGGTTTCCGGTCGCGATACGGATGGCAATTTTCGGCACGACTTGGTCTGCCTGGAGCTGCCGACCGGCAATGGGCTGTGGCGTGGTGATATCAGCTCGCACATCGACGCCAGATCGGGGCGCATCGAGTTCGCCGCGGACGGGGGCGTTGCCGTTCAGGGTGGCGGCAGCGTGCACATGTTCTCGCAGGACACAGGCGAGCACCGTTGGTCGACGGGCGCGGATGCTGCCTTCTATCAACACGGTCTTGTTTGGCAGGGGGCCACGCGGGCCAGCGGCTCCATGAGCTGGGTCGGTTTGGACCCCGAGACGGGAGAACGGAAGCGGGAACTCAGTGCCCGGGGCCGCCCGCCGCGTTCCAGGGCGCCGGGCAAGGCGGGGTGTCAGCCGCTTATCGCCACCGATGCGGGCATCCTGGTTCCCCGGCAGGGTTCCTTCGTCGACTTCGAAACGGGCGAACGCCACGGGGCCAAGTTCATGCGCGGCGGATGTCGGATCGGCGTTTTGCCCGCCAACGGACTGATCTATTCCTTTCCCCATGCGTGCGTCTGTTTTTCGGAAGCCATTCGCGGTCTTATGGCCGCGCATAGCGACATGCCGCCGGAGGCGGGCGACGACATGCAGGGGCGGCTACACGTCGGGCCGGCCGCGGGACGGCAGGCGGCGACCGGCGCCTCGCCGGCGGCCTTCGATTGGCCCATGCACCGCTACGGTGTCGAGCGCGGTGCTGTGTCTCCGGTGAAACTGGACGATTCGCTGTCTTTGGCCTGGTCGGTTCGGGTGGCCCCGCAACGGGACACCCCCGCCGGTCGGGACTGGAAGCTGCGCGTCGGCGAACCGGTGACGGCGGCGACGGTCGTCGGCGATCGCGTCTTCGCGGCCGATGTCAACCACGGCCGCGTGGTCTGTCTCGACCGCCAAACCGGAGAAGAACGGTGGAGCTTCACGGCAAACGGCCGGATCGACACGCCGCCGACGCTCGCCGGCGGACTGTGCCTGTTCGGCGCCCGCGACGGCTACGTGTATGCCCTCGATGCCGGGGACGGCCAACTGGTCTGGCGGTTCCAGGCCGCTCCCGTCGACCGCCGCATCGGCGCGTTCGGCAGTCTGGAGTCGCGGTGGCCGGTGGCCGGCACGGTATTGGTGCAGAACGACACCGTCTATGCCGCGGCCGGCCGCGCCCCGGATGCGGACGGCGGCATCCACGTGCATGCCCTCGATCCGGTCAGCGGCAAATCCCGCTGGTCGGTGAGAATGGACGATGAAGACTTCGTCGGTGTCTCCGACTACTTCGTCGGCGATGGCGAAAACGTCTTCTTGTGTGAATGGCGGTTCCAAGCGGACGGCACGCACGGACGGTGCGAAGACCGGGGCCACCTGCACGAAAACAATGTCGGCCTGCTGGAGACCTCCTGGACGAGGATCGGTCTGGGCATCCGTATTCGCAGCGGCAGGACGATGCAGTTCTGGCGGGCCCGCGGGGAACGGGGACAGCTCCTGGCCTTCTGTGACGAGGCCGAAGAAATCGCGGTCTTCGAACAAAGCGGAAGAACTCTCTCCCTGAAGGGGGCCTCCGGCTGGAGTGTCGAGACCCGGGGTCAGCCCACGGCGCTGGCCATGACCGCGACGCATGTGATTGTCGGGGGAGGCGATTCGCGTGGCGATGACGCTGCCGGTGGCTACGTATGGCTCCTCGACCGCGCCGACGGCACGCTGGCGCAGGAAATCGAACTGCCCTCGACGGTCGTGATGGACGGTGTGTCGGCCGCTCACGGCGAACTGTTTGTCAGCACCCGCGACGGGTACGCGCGTGCGTTCGGCGCCAAATGAACTCGCCGTTTGACCAAGGCCATCCGTTTCTGCTAAACTAGCTCTCATGCCAGCGGTCGGGCTAAGCACCCGCTCACAAGTTTTGTGACGGATCAGGAGTGGTAGGATGGACATTCCTGTCCGTCATTCGCCGCACGACGGACAGGAATGTCCATCCTACATTGTGCCGGGAAACTTATGCACGGGTGCTTACTGGCCTCGGCGAAGCGGGCGTGCCGTGCCTACGCAAGAGCCGCTCGGAACAAAACCGTGGCACTTGCCGTTTCTCCCGGTGTTTGCACTTAGAAACGGAAGAACCCCTGTCACTTTTGGGAGGACTTTACGGTGAATAGAGAATGGAAATCACTGCTGGCGATTCTGCTATGTGCTGCGGTATTGGTTTCAAGTCCCTGCGCGGCTCCCGCGGCAGTGCCGGTGGCTGAAGACGGCCAGGCGCGCGCTGCGATTGTCCATAACGGATTTTCCGACTTCGCCGAGGAGTTGCAGGAATATATCGAGAAAATGACTGGCGCCGCGTTGAGCCTGGTTGAGTGTACTGACAACATCGAGGATGAACCGGCGTACATCGAGCTTCGAATTGTGGACGAACTTCCGGGTGTGAGCGAGGAAAGGACGGCGGAGCATGCTTATCGGCTGCGTACCGACGGCGGAAATCTGCGGATTACCGCGCTGACGGAGGTAGGACTCCGATATGCCGTTTATGGCCTACTGCAAGACCATCTGGGGGTCGGGTTTTTCACGCCGAGTTACGAGTACATCCCGGATTCGCCGACACTGGTCATTCCAGAAATGGACGACGTCCAGGAGCCGTCATTGTACGGGCGGGGGATGAATTTGTGGGCTGCTCGAAGGCAGACGGCGGACTGGTC
>SLEY01000198.1 GCA_007124535.1 Planctomycetaceae bacterium | reverse complement strand
GCGGTAGGCGGTAGGCGGTAGGCGGTAGGCGGTAGGCGGTAGGCGGTAGGCGGTAGGCGGTAGGCGGTAGGCGGTAGGCGGTAGGCGGTAGGCGGTAGGCGGTAGGCGGTAGGCGGTAGGCTGGTGCTTGGTGCTTGGTGCTTGGTGGTTCGTTGGTTCGTTGGTTCGTGGTTATGTATGCAAAATTCACAAGTCGGTCATTTAAGCCTCCGGCTATCAAGACCGCCGCATGATTTCACGCAGCGATAACTAAGAACCACGAACTAAGAACTACGAACTAAGAACTACGAACTAAGAACTTCCTACATGCCCGGTGGGGCGGGAAGGGAGGAAAAATGCGCATCAAGCCAAACCATGCAGGCCGCCAGGCCGATCGGATGCAGGCGAAGCCCGGGAAATTCCGCCGCATGAATCCCCAGCCACGGATGAAACACGGATCAGACCATCTGCCAAAATGACAGACCGATCGTCAGGCCGCGACGACAAAGCGCCTCGCCGTCCCCCAGAACTCAGAAACCCGATCCCGACACCGACACCGCCACCACGTCGCCAAGCCAATTCCCGATCGCCCCAACACCCGTCACCAACCATCGTCGTAGAACGACCGTTCCCTGTCCCTGCGGGGCCACGGCTTTCTGATCTCGCGGCAGCAATTCGACCAATGCCCCGTCCAAGCCATCTTGGCCCACGAGCCCTGGCGGATCGTTGTGCATCCCGTTGGCCCGCCTCGGACCCTCTCGATTCTCCCACGGCGTACACCGCAACCCTCACGAAGTCCGACCTCAGATTGACCGCGGGCGATCATTCGCGGCCGCGGAAAATCCGAAATCTTTGCACGGTTGCCGAAAGATCTGCCTTGGCGGCGAACAGCGATTTTGGGCCCTTCACGTACCAATGCCGGTGACGGGCGGTGAGGCGGTACGCCGTCTAATCAGTCTCCCCAGTTCGAGTTCCGTTCGCATCGGGATTTCCCATCACCATAAAGAACTGTCAACTCGGTCGTCGCCACTTTAGCCCCCACGCCTCATTATCGAGTGCCAGGTTCTTCCCGTCAAGCAGAATTGCATGCAAATGTCCACAATCAATGCGAAAGCCGATGACCCGGAAAATATTCTTGCCACCAAATATTCTTGCCCGTCTCCGGAACCCGATTCCGCGACCATTTCACCTGCGGTTTCGCCCGTGAACTAGCAGAAAAACACACGGGTAAGGTGAAGAAGCTGTTCGCGCTGTCGGGTAACCGGTGTGCGTTTCCCGGCTGCTCGCAGGAGGTGGTGAACGAACACGGGGACCTGATCGCCGAGGTGTGCCATATCGAAGCGGCGAACGAAGGCGGCCAACGGTGGAATCCGGCTCGGTGCCGTTTGAGGTTTTCTGCTGTGATGCCGGGGATGGTTCTACGTGTCGCTTTGCGCCGTGATCCATTCCTGTGCCACTCCAAGACGCTTCGCCCATGCGGCAAGGTACGGCCAGTCGATCTTGTCCCCTTGAACCGTCAGAACGCCTCGAATGTCGCGAAGGTGCTTTTCCGAGCCGCCCTCCTTGTAGTACTTGAGCTTCATGAGAATCACATCTTCCGGGGCAGCGAATTGGACGCTATGGTCTTCGAGCACGGGCAGGGCGCGGCTTCGGGCCATTCGCGATTGATTGAACTCGGTTTCCGAATAGACGATGAAGTCGACTTTCAGCCCCGAAGCCGGATGAATCAAATTGAACTGAGACGCCAACCGGACCGCCGATTCGACAGCCTGGCGGCTGAGATAGTATTCCGACTCCGGGAATGCCTCGCAGAATCTGTGAATCTGTTCGCGGTGCAGCTCCAAGACAATGTCAATATCGTTCGTGAAGCGGGGCTCGCCGTACGCGATGGTTGCTGTCGAGCCCGTCACCAAGTAACGCAGCCCCAGCTCCTCGCAAACCGTGACAACGAGGCGCAACAGATCTTCAGGTTCCATGGGACATCCTGTTCGTGACGATTCTTTGTTGTTCTTCGGGGGACAGATCGTCGTGTTCGAATTGTACGATGCGTTGCAGCATGCGTCTGGCCGAGCGGTACATGCCCCAGGCGATCTGAAGCCGCTCGCGCTCCGTCTTGGCAGCCAGAACACTCGCCATCTCGGGGTCCATGCCGTCGCCCGCTGGTCGTGGCAAATCGAATTCGGTCATTTTGCGAAATCCTGAGCCGTAGGGTAAATCGAGTTGGTTCCGATGAAGAAGGGAACCACAGAGAGCACGGGGCAAGCTGAGCCGGTGATGGATGAACTTCGCGGTCGGTTCGCAAAAGGCTCGCAGTTTTGCGATCGCGCCGATCGGGTCGCCGTGCGCGTACGATTCCGCGAAGCCCCCCAGTCCGGCAAGCTCCGGCCACTCTGCCCGAAGGAATTCGAAGTTGATCGATCGCATTGTTTGGTAGTCTCTGGCTACAGACATGGCGGCAGGGAAAGGCAAATCGCGTGCCCGACTTATAATCGTCGCTCGGCCGGCAAAAATCAAGGGTTCCAGTCGCCCGTCACCTGCAAGCGTTTCAGTTGGGCGTCCAGCGTCTGGTAGCCCTTCACCCCCAGCAATTCATCGGAGAAGTTCCCATAGTGTTGGCTATTGCACCTGCCTCGCGCGAGCTACTTTCATGGTGCCCGGATAGCCGCCCCCAATTGGCTCCCACCTTTTGGGACCACTCCGGCCTGGTACCGCCCTTGTTCCCGAACGGTCGTTCGACGACGGTGGTTGCTGCCGGCTCTGGCTCGAGCGAGAATCGGCTGGGCGACGTGCTGGCCGTGTCGCGATCGGGTTCCTGAGTTCGGTGGGACAGCGAGTTTCTTTGTCGTGGCCGCCTTGCGGTCGGTCTGTCATTTTGGCAGTCGGTTGCTCGCTTGTGTCCTCGGTCCGGGAGCCATGCCTTCGGGTCAGCACTTTTTCCGGACGCCTTTCGATTTCGTGCGAACGCTGGTAAAGCGGCGTCGATTGTCCGTCGAAAATACCACGCTCGGAGAAGAGCCGTACCAACGAAGGGCGTAGCACGATCGCGGGGACTGTGCGACCGGTCCTAGTCTTCGGTTCGCCGGTTCGCTATGATCGGTCGTATGGCAGAGCACGAAGGACCATTGCCCAAGGAACTTGATCCTCAGGGTCCGGATTCGATTCGGACGCTGATCGTCGACAATGACCGTGCGCATGCGTATGCGATGGCGGAGATCCTGGAACGGGTCGGTTACGTGTGCGAGGTGGCGACCTCGGGACCGGAGGGGCGGCAGCGGGTCGAACAGAACATCTACGACGTGGTGGTCACCGATCTGGTGATGAACGAAGTGGATGGGATGCAGTTGCTGGGTCGCACCCGGGAGCTGTTGCCCGGATGTGCGGTGATTCTGGTGACCGGGCACGCGACGGTTCCCAAGGCGGTCGAGGCCATGCAGTTGGGGGCGTTCAACTTTTTGGAAAAACCGATCAGCTCGGATCGGCTCCGAGCGGTGTTTGCCGGCGCGGTCGATGCCGTCAAGCTCCGCCGCCAGAATCTGGAACTGTCCCAGCGACTGGACGAACGCTTTGGTTTCGAAGGCATCATCTACGCCAGCGACAAGATGCAGCAGTTGATCGATCGGCTCAAACGCATCGCTCCCACCGATGCCACGGTGCTGATCAGCGGCGAGAGCGGCACGGGCAAGGAGCTGATCGCTCAGGCCATTCATCAGAACAGCCCCCGCAAGAACAAGCGGATCGTCGCGCTCAATGCGCGGGCGGTGGCCGAGAATCTGGTGGAAAGCGAGTTGTTCGGTCATGTGAAGGGCGCCTTTACCGACGCGGTGACCGATCGCATGGGGGCATTCGAGTACGCCAACGGAGGAACCTTGTTTTTGGACGAAGTCGGCGACATGCCGATTTCCACGCAGATCAAGTTATTGCGAGTTTTGGAGGAGCACCAGATCACTCGCGTCGGGGACAACAAGCCCATTCAGGTCAATGTGCGGCTGGTTTCGGCAACCAATCGCAAGTTGGAGGATGCGGTGCAGGCAAGCGATTTCCGCCGCGATCTTTATTACCGCATCCGGGTGGTGACCGTCGAATTGCCGCCCCTGCGCCAACGGCGGGAGGACATTGTGCCGCTGATGGACCATTTCCGCAAACAGTTCATCAAACGGCATGGCAAACCGGTACGTGGGTTTTCCCCGGCGGTCACCAGGCGTTTCTTCGCCTACGACTGGCCGGGCAACGTACGGCAATTGCGCAATGCGGTCGAGACGATGGTGGTTTTGGACGGGGACGAGTTTCTGGATCTCGACGATTTACCCCCGGAATTGATGGAGGTGGAAGAGGACCGCAGTGACCGGTGCGAGGGTCCTTCGAATTTGGTGGGTCAATCGTTGAGTCAGATTGAGCGTTGGGCGATCGAGCAGACGCTGCAAATGACCAATCACAATCGCGAGGAGACGGCGCGGATTCTGGGGATCGGCGCCCGCACGCTGTATCGGAAGCTGGAGAAGTACAAGCTCTGATCCGTCTGGGGGAGGCATGCCCGAGATCCGGCAATTACCGCCCGGGGTGATCAACAAGATCGCGGCGGGGGAAGTCATCGAACGTCCGGCGAGTCTGGTCAAGGAATTGATGGAGAACGCGGTGGACGCCGGCGCGTCGCGTGTGGATGTGGCGGTGGAGAAGGGCGGGATCGACTTGGTACGCGTGGCCGACGACGGTTGCGGGATGGCGGCCGAGCAGCTGCCGCTGGCGGTCGCCAGCCATGCGACCAGCAAGATCCGAGACGCGGACGATTTGTTTGGGGTCCGGAGCTTGGGCTTTCGCGGCGAGGCCCTGGCTTCGATTGCGGAGGTCAGCCGATTGCGGATTCGCAGCCGTCCGGGGAGTGAGCCCGGGGGGGCCGAATTGGAGGTGACGGGCGGCCGGATCGGTCAGGTGGCGCCGAGCGGGGCCCCGCCGGGGACGACGATCGAGATCCGCCAGTTGTTTTACAACACGCCGGTGCGGCGCAAGTTCCTGCGGACCCCGCAAACCGAAATGGGGCACGTGACCGAAGCCTTTACCCGCATCGCCCTGGCTTTCCCTTCCCTGCATTTCACGCTGCAGCACAATGAGCGGAACGTCCACGATTTGCCTCCTGTCGGCAGTTGGCGGGAGCGGATCGCGCGTTTTTTCGGATTGGAGGTGGCCGACGCCCTGATCCCCATCGAGGGCGAGGACAACTTGATTCGTTTGAGTGGTTACGTCGCTCGGCCGTCGTTGAATCGAGCCAACAACCGGTTGCAGTATTTCTTCCTCAACGGCCGTCACATCCGCGATCGGGCCCTCCAACACGCTTTGGGCGAAGCCTATCGCGGACTGCTGCTGGTCGGCCGCTTTCCGGTTGCCTTCTTGCACCTGCAGATTCCCCCGGACACGGTGGATGTGAATGTGCATCCGACCAAGCTGGAGGTCCGATTCCAGGATGGCGGGCGGATATACAGCCAGTTGCTCAGCACGTTGCGGCAGAAATTCCTGAGCACGGATCTGACCGCCCATGTGCAGACCGGACCGTTGGCCGTCGACGCCGATCCGGCGGCCGCTCTGGATGACGAGGCCAGCCGTCAGCGGCGGGAGGAATTGTCCGCCTGGGCCCGGGGCCAATTGCCGGGCACGGCCTGTTCGCCTTCCGCCCCGGCGGAATCGCCGCCCCCGGCCGAGGAGCCGCGTTTTGCCTTGACTCCGCCAGCCAGGTCGCCGCGACAAAGCGAATTCGACTTTCCCCCGCCGCCCCGGTCCGGCGCGGTTCCGGAATTCCGACCCTTCCCGGAACCCGCATCGCGAGATCAGCGACCCGCCGGTCCGCCGCCTGGCGCCAGCGGTCAGCCGACTTCCACCCCCGATGAGGACGCGAACCTCGCAACGAACCAGCCTCCCCCGCCGCATTCTCCAATTCGGATGGCTTCCGGCAGCGAGTTCGGTATGCAGGTCCACAACCGCTACCTGGTGACCGAAAGCGAGGAAGGCATGGTGATTATCGACCAGCACGCCCTGCACGAACGCATCCTCTACGAGCAACTGCGAGCCCGGATGGTGGCGGGCGCCTTGGAGAAACAACGCCTGCTGGTCCCCGAACCGGTGACGCTGACACCGGCCGAAGCCGCCACGATTTTCGAGGCCCGGGAACTGCTCGGAAAACTGGGGATCGAAATCGAACCCTTCGGCGGTGACACGGTGCTGGTGTCCAGTTATCCCGCCCTGCTGGCCAATTTCAAACCGGCCGAGGTGCTGCAGCAGTTGCTGGAATCGCTGATGTCGGGAGCCAAAGCGCCGGATCGGCGGGATCTGCTGGACGAAATGCTGCACATGATCGCCTGCAAAGCGGCGATCAAAGCCGGAGATCGCTTGACACCCGACGAGATCACCGCCTTGTTGGAACAGCGGCATCGGTTCCAGGACACCCATCACTGCCCCCACGGCCGTCCCACGGCCCTGGTCTTTACCCGCGAAGAACTGGATAAACGGTTCAAACGGACCTGAGAGAAGGCGGCCGAGTGATTTGCCATGACTGCTGATACGAACGAACCGACCGAGCCACCCCCGGTTCCCCCGGGACCGGCCGGACGTCGCCGCGCTTACCAAGTGCTGTTGATTGCCAGTTTCCTGCCACTGTGCTGGCTGGGAATGCTGGTCGTCCATGAACTGGGGCATGTCATGGGCGCTTTTATCACCGGCGGTCGGGTTTCGCAGGTCGTGCTGCATCCGCTGGAACTTTCCCGCACCGATCTGGCCCACAATCCCCGCCCCGGGATTGTCGCTTGGTCCGGACCCCTGATCGGAGTGCTATTGCCATTGGTGTTGCTGGCCCTCTTCCGGTTGGCTCGCCTGCCTGGCCAATATCTGGCGCGTTTTTTTGCGGGGTTTTGTTTGATCGCCAACGGGGCTTATTTGGGTGGGGGCGCCTGGTCGGGAGCCGGGGATGCCGGGGACCTGCTGCGCACGGGCACGCCTTTCGGCATCCTGATCGCCTTCGGCGTGGTGACGGTCCCTGCCGGGCTATTCCTTTGGCACGGTTTGGGGGAGTCCTTCGGCCTGGGCCAAGCTCGGGGGCGAGTCGATTCGCGCGCCGCCTTACTCTCGTTCGGTCTGCTGGTGCTAACCGTCGTGGTCCTCGCCCGGTTCGGTTGAAACCGCCCACACTAGGCGAGTTTGCGGGCAGGCCTTATAATTTGGGCCCAACGGGGGCGGGAGTCCTGTTCGGTTGGCCGCTCTGCCTGCGGTTCGGCCCCCGCCGAAAATGACCCCGGCCCCCCTTCCATGTGTCACTTGCATCCATTCGCGGCAGGCGCCCGCGTTTCTGGAGGGAACACGATGAGCCATGTGCCGCCCGCTTCGCTAACGGGCTCCCCCGACGTGTTCGACGAGCGTGTGCTCGTGCTGGACTTCGGTTCCCAGTACGCCCAGTTGATCGCGCGCCGCGTCCGCGAGCAGAATGTGTATGCCGAGATCGTGCGGCACGATATCGCGCCCGAACGGGTCCGAGCCCATCGTCCCCGCGGGATCATTCTCTCCGGCGGGCCCAGCAGCGTGTACGAGCCCGGCGCGCCTCGCTGTCATCCGGAAATCCTGCAGATGGGCATCCCCGTGCTGGGAATCTGCTATGGAATGCAGTTGGTCACCCAGATTCTGGGCGGTCAGGTGGCCAACAGCCCGGCTCGAGAGTACGGTCGGACCCGATGCTTCATTCAGGGAGATCCCCACTTATTCGTCGGGATCATGGACCAGACGGACGTATGGATGAGTCATGGGGATCAGGTAGCGCGGGTTTCGGAGGATTTCGTTTCGCTGGCGCATACGGAAACCTGCCCGTTGGCCGCGGTCCGGCATCGCCGTCTGCCGGTGTATGGGTTGCAGTTTCACCCGGAGGTGACGCATACCCCGCAGGGCAGTCGGATCCTGCACAACTTTGTCACGATGGTTTGCGGGTGTGAGGGGCGCTGGCGCCTGGGCGATTTCGCTCGCGAGGCGATCCACCGGATGCGGCGGCAGATCGGGGGCGCGCGGGTGATTTGCGGATTGTCCGGAGGCGTCGATTCGGCGGTGACCGCCGCCCTGCTGTACAAGGCGATCGGCCGGCAGCTGTCCTGCATCCTGGTCAATAACGGGTTGCTGCGCAAAGCGGAGCAGGAATCGGTGATTGCCGAGTTTTCCAACCATTTTCAAACGGACCTCCATGTGGTGGACGCCCGGGACCGTTTCCTGACCGCGTTGGCGGGGATCGTTCATCCAGATCAGAAACGGCGCTGCATCGGTCACGCGTTCATCGAGTGTTTCAAGCAGGAGGCGACCAAGATCGAGAACGCGCGCTTCCTGGCTCAGGGAACGCTTTATCCGGATGTGATTGAAAGCGGCGCCGCTCCGGATGGTCCGGCGGCGACGATCAAATTGCATCATAACGTGGGCGGGCTGCCCGATGAGTTGGGGTTTGAGTTGGTCGAACCGCTCCGGGACCTGTTCAAGGACGAGGTCCGGAAGTTGGGATTGGAACTGGGGCTGCCGGACGATGTCGTCTGGCGTCATCCGTTCCCCGGCCCCGGCTTGGCCGTTCGCTGTTTGGGCGAAGTGACGCGCGAGCGGCTGGATGTCCTGCGGGAAGCCGATGCGATCGTGGTCCAGGAGATCAAGGCGGCCGGTTTGTATCTCGAAACGTCGCAAGCTTTCGCCGTGCTGCTGCCGGTGCAGAGTGTCGGGGTGATGGGCGACGCACGCACATACGATGACGCGGTGGCCGTCCGTTGCGTGCATACGGACGATTTCATGACCGCCGATTGGAGCCGTCTGCCGGCCGAAGTCCTTGCGCGGATTTCGACACGGATCATCAATGAAGTCCGAGGCGTCAACCGAGTCTGTTACGACATCAGCAGCAAGCCGCCAGCAACCATCGAGTGGGAATGAGCGCGAAAAAAGAGCGCGAAAAAAGTGTCAGGACGAATTTGCCGGAGACCGGCCCGCAGGGTGCTTCGCACGAATGAGTCCTGACACTTTTTTTCTCGGTACCCGCTACCCCAGGGAGCGCCGGATAGGCGAGACGGGGCTGTATTCCTATCGGAACCCGTACTACGGTGCGGAACTGGGAGGTTCGTGAGCAGGGATGCCGACTGCGGTTTCCGGTCTGCAAGTTGATCGACAAGCTCGACAGCGATTGGGGGGACGATCATTCGCTGCCGGTCCAGGTGGCTCGTGCCCAGATCGCCGCGCTGCGCACTGCCGGTGATCCGACCGGGCGTTACCGGGCCAAATGGCAACTGGTGCGCAAACTGTACGATCTCGCGTAGAATCCGGACGAAGTGCGCGAGATCTTCCGGCTGATCGACTGGATGATGAAGAACGGGGGGCAGACAAAGGGCGGGGCAGTAGTGCTTTTGGCGCAACTGGCACGGATCTGTGGAACGGTTCCCGAGGAAGTCGAACAGCGGCTGTACCGACTGCCGCTCGAACTCCCGTCGGCCCCGACGAATTTCCCGAGCACCTACGCGACCTGCTGGCCCGACCCGGCACGACCCCTCCTTGATGGCAGCACGCGTGAGGTGCGCACGTTGCGGCTGCCATGCACAAAGGCGGCAGAGTCGCGTCCATTTTGCCGACTCTGCCGCCTTGGCTTGATCCGGGCATCCGGGCAACTCGTCCTCAACCCGCACGGTTGCCATTCGCAGCTTGAGGCGCGCGTTCCCGGCAGACTAATCCTCCGTTTCGTCCGCCCCTTCCTCGGTGTCCGCATCTGCGGAGTCCTCGTCCGGCTCCTCGACGTCGTCCGCCTCGTCTTCCACTTCGGGCGCCGCGTCATCCAGCACGTCCGTGGTCACGTGGGGGTCTTCGGGTGCGACCGTGGGATCCGGGGTCGGCTCCACGCCCGGGTCGGGCGTGCACCCGGCTGACAGAGACAACATTCCGAGACTTAACAGAACAAGTAACATGGCCAAACGCTGCATGGCGAAACCCCTCCGCTGTTGAAGAAAGAAATCTCGTGGGTGTGGCCGTTTTGTCGCGGCCACTTCGTATCCGCTACCTATTGGAATGAGTCGCGCTAAGCGGGTTTATTCCTGGTCATCTTGGGTTTTTCTGGAGAGTTCCTTCGCACTGGCAAGACCCACAAACTTGCGGCATTCCCTACGACCCGACTCTTCCTCCCCCCGCTTGGCAGCCCGCCCGGCAACATACGGTCAATTCGCCACACGCAGGTACCGAAGAACACGCTGCAGGATACCCGCGCGGCACTCCGAGACCATGGCGACGTGTCCGGTCCGTATGGGAGTGCGAAAGGATGCCCCTCAACTACGAGAGTGCGACATGTTCCGGATCAGGATGCCGATGCCCGTCGTGTTGTTTCTGCTGAGCTTGCCGGCTGGCTTGCTTCCTGCGGCCCCGCCGCGGGGGGCCGCCGGTTTGGATTACACCATCGTTCAAGAGGATCAGGCCGTTCCCCCGCCTCCGTCCCCAACGGCGGGGGTTCCGGCCGGCCCGATGCAAACCTCGACGGTACCGCAATCGCCCGCGCCGCCTCCACCCGTACCGGCGCCCTCCGCTGCCCTGCCACCGAGCGAACCACCCGTGCTTGAGCACCACCGCTGCCTGGTTCGTGAGGCCGATCAGCCGTGGACTCTGCCGCAACCCCACTGGCTGGAACAGCGGGGGATCGTGCTGGGCGGCTGGTTGCAGCACGGGATCACGTTCAATGGCCGGCGCAACCCGACCCGCTTCAACGGCCCGGTTGCCGCCAACGATCTGGACGGCGAGTATCAGATGAATCAGTTGTGGTTGTACCTGAGTCGGCCTGTCGATACGGGCGGCTACGGTTGGGATCTCGGCGGCCACATCGACATGATCTACGGTACCGATTGGCGGTTCGGCATCAACGAGGGTCTGGAGGACCGCATCAATGGCCTGAATGACCAGACCTACGGACTGGTTTTGCCGCAGTTCTATTTGGAAGTGGGCTACAACAACCTGTCGGTCAAGCTGGGACACTTTGCAGGCATCCTGGACTACGAAGCGATTCCGGCTCCGTTGAACCCGTTCTACTCGCATTCCTACAGCTATGGCTACACCGTGCCCCAGTTGGTTACCGGCGTGCTGAGCGAATGGCAGATGACCGAGCAGGTGGCTCTGCAGGCCGGCGTGCACCGCGGTTGGATGCAATTCGAGTCGTTCAACAGCAGCTGGGACGTGATGGCCGGGATCCGCTGGAACAGTCTGGACGAGCGCACCTCGCTGGCCTACGCCTTGTCCAGCGGTAAACAGAGTTTCCGACTGGTCGATGCGCCCGACAGCGACAACCGCTTTGTCTACAGTTTGGTGGTTCAGCGGCAGTTGACCGACCCTCTGCGTTACGTGCTGGTGCACAACCTGGGTTATGAGAAGAACAATCCGTTGATCGGCGGCGAGGATGCCACGTGGTACGGTTTGAACAATTATCTGCTGTACCAGATCAATCCGCGCTGGTCGGCCAATCTGCGTGCCGAATGGATGCGGGACAATGACGGCGCCCGGATCGCCGGGCCGGGAAACATCGACGGCGTGACCGCCTGGGAAGGCGCCGGCTACGCCGGCAACTTCTACAACCTGACTGCGGGCCTGAACTGGCGCGCCCATCCGAACATCCTTTTCCGTCCCGAAATGCGCTACGATTGGTACAGCGGGGAAGAGAGCGAAAAAACCGGCAATGAGCTGCCGTTCGGGGCCGGCGACCGTTCGGATCAACTGCTGTTCGCGATCGACATGGTCGTGACCTATTGATTCGCCGGGAAATCGAGCCAAGTTGGCGGCACGGCCCGATGCCGGAGTTCACGCTTTCAGCGTGCGGGGCGCATGGAATTCCCGGCTCGACTTTCGAACCGGCAGTCGGGCCGCACGGCGAGCCGCAGGTTGGGCATTGCTCTTCTGTATGATTGTGAACACGATCGCCCCCACAGTTTGGACGAGATATTCGCACCGATCCGAGGTTGACAAGAGGCAATGATTCCTTGGTGGGTGCAAATTTGCCAAATTTCGACAATTGGATTGGCCGTTGCCTGAACGTTTCTGGGAGCGGTGGCCTTGGAGAGGGGTAGGTTTTGAGGTTGGTGGAATGACGGTCCCTGAGGTTTTGACGCCGGGTGTCTCGGCCGAGTCCGAGCGGCGGGTGTTGGTACGGATTCGGGGG
>SLEY01000248.1 GCA_007124535.1 Planctomycetaceae bacterium | reverse complement strand
TGTCAGCTGGAGAGCAGCATCCTGCGCAGCCTGACATTGAAGGTGGAGCCGCGGATGGTCGAGTTGCGGGTGTCGCAAGCCAGTGGCCAGCCGGTGGGGGTAGCGGCAGAAGCGGAGACAGAACCGGAGACAGCAGAACCGAAGACAGCAGAACCGGAAGCGGCGGAAGCCACGGAGGGGGTCGAGCAACCGGAGACGGCGGTGCCGGCGTCCGGCGAGACGGCGGGGGACGCGACCCCCTGAGCGTTCCGATTGCGGTTTGCGTTGCGTCGGCGAAGGAATGACGTCCCAGGCTTGGCGAATGGGACGTGGTCACGGCTGGAGAAACGTCCGTCCGGCAGGAAGGCCCCACCGAAAAATGCGGGATTGCCGGGGAGATTGGATTTCGGCATACATTTCCTCGCAGGGCGATGCAAACAGGGGGTGCTTCGCGATAAGACCCCAATGCAGCAGTACTATGGTCCTGCCTTTGGGCAGGGTGGATCGATTCCGTCCAGGCGAAACGAGGCAGACTGATGGCCAGTTATAACCGAGTGATTTTGGTCGGCAACTTGACCCGGGACATCGAGTTGAAGTACACGTCCAGCGGCTTAGCGGTGACCGAACTCGGGATGGCGGTCAATGATCGCCGCAAGAGCGCCAGCGGGGAGTGGGTTGAGGAAACGACGTTCGTCTCCGTCACGCTGTTCGGACGCACGGCCGAAGTGGCGGGCGAGTACCTCAGCAAGGGGGCCCCGGTGTTGATTGAGGGTCGATTGAAGTACGATACGTGGGAGAGCGAGGGCCAGAAACGTTCCCGGTTGGTTGTGATCGGGGAACGGATGCAGATGCTCGGCAGCCGCGGCGGCGGCGGCGGCGGCGGCGGTGGTGGTGGGGGAAGGCCACCGGCCCGTTCCGTGCGGGAGGACGATTCCTATCGCCAGGCGGCTCCCAGTGAAATGTCCGGGGGTGGGCCTCCGCCGCCTCCGGAAGATGAGATACCCTTTTGAAGGCTGCCGATCCCGCTTGGCAGCCCCGTGAATTCAGTTCGCTCGTATACGAAGAAAAGCTTGCAGGAAACCAATCATGCCCCAGAGCCAACCCCGCGCGAAGCGGAAAAAGCAGCGATCGTCCGCTTTCAAACGCCTCCCCAAAGGACCCAACGGAGGGATCGAACTGCTGCTGATTCAGAATGTCGATAACCTGGGTAAACAGGGCGAGGTGGTCGAAGTCCGCCCGGGCTATGCCAATAACTACCTCCTGCCCCAGGGACTGGCCACCTTTGCCACCGAGCATCACAAGCGGATGGTGGAAAAGCATCGCGCCCAACTGCTGAAGATCGAAAAAGCACGCTTGGCCCACCTGCAGGGCTTGGCCGACGCGCTCGGCAAGCAGAGCATCACGATCGAAGCCCGGGCCAATGAAGAAGGCCATCTTTATGGCAGTGTCGGGGCCAGCGACATTGTGGCCGAATTGAAGAAGAACGATTTCCAGTTGACCCCGAACCAAATCCGTTTGGAAGGTCCGCTGAAGGAACTGGGGCTGTATACCGTCCGTGTCCGCGTGCACCACGAGATCGAAGCCGACCTCAAGGTGTGGGTGGTGCCGGACAGCAGCGATATCCCTCCGGCCAGCTAAGAAGGCGAGACCGTGGCCACGACCCGGGCAACGGCCGAGATCCTGGATCATTCCCCCCCCTATGACGCGGAAGCGGAAATGGGGGTGCTGGGCAGTATCCTGATCTTGCCCGACACATGTGACGATGTCGCCATGATCCTGCGCGCCGAGGATTTTTACGACGAGGCGCACCAGCGTTTGTTTCGCCAGATGCAGGCGATGCACGATGCCGGGCGGAAGATCGACGTCACCCTGCTGGTGGATCGGCTGAAGGCCAATGGCGATTTCGAAGCGATTGGGGGCGCGGCCTACCTGTACAAGATCAGTCAGGCGGTGCCCAACGCGGCTCATGCCCGCTACTATGCCCGGATCGTGCGTGAGAAATCCACGCTCCGTTCGCTGATCCAAGCCGGTACGGAGATCCTCCGCGACGCTTACGAAGCCCAGCGCGCACCGAAGCAATTGCTCAGCGAGGCGGAGCAACGGATCTTTTCGATCCTGGACGCCCGCGGGTCCGCCACGATCGCCTCGATCCGCGACATCCTGCACGAATCGATGGATCGTCTGGATGCCCGCATGCGGGGTGAGCATGTGGGGGGCGGCGTGGAGACGGGCTTCTCCGATTTGGACAAACTGATGGGCGGGCTGCATAATTCGGAATTGATCATCCTGGCCGCCCGGCCCAGTATGGGGAAAACCGCCTTCGCGATGAATATCGCGGAATACGTCGCCCTGGAATTGCAGGAACCCACCCTGTTCGTCAGCCTGGAGATGTCACGCATCGAATTGGCCGATCGCCTGCTGTGCTCCGTCGCCCGCGTCAACGGCCACCATATGCGGACCGGTACCATCTCTGCCACCGATCGGCAACGCCTGGTCGAAACCGCTGGGCGGATCAGTCAGTCGCCCCTGTTCGTCGACGATTCCCCCTCGCGAAGTGTCACCGAAGTGGCGGCTGCCGCGCGGCGCATCCGCCGCCGCGAAAAAGGACTGGGGCTGATCGTCATCGACTACCTCCAGCTGCTGGAGCCGGATAACCCGGGCGATTCCCGCCAGGAACAGGTCGCTCGCATGACTCGCCGCCTGAAAGGTTTGGCACGCGAGGCCGATGTGCCCATCTTGTGCCTGGCCCAGCTCAATCGGCAGGCCGAGGACAGCCGCGACCACCGCCCCCGTCTGAGCCACCTCCGCGAATCCGGGGCCATCGAACAGGACGCGGACGTCGTGATGTTCGTGCACCGCGAAGAGTACTATCATCGGGGGGAAGCTCAGCAGGAGTTCGCAGGGCTCGCGGAAATCATCGTCGCCAAACAACGCAACGGTCCGGTCGGCGACGTGGAACTGCGATGGGAGAAGGACTATACGCGCTTCCAAAATCTGGCCCCCGAGCACCTCCGCGACTTCGACGAATTCAACGCCCCCGCCACAGCCGATAACTTCTGACACCTTCTTCTCACTCTCCCCCCTTGTACTCGGGGGGGGTTGGGGGGGGCGGGCGATGCATATCGGACAATCTCTGCCGCGCGCGGTAATAGGAAAGCAAGCCAGAAAGCTTACTAGGAAAGCATACTAAGAAAGCGGCAAGATGCCGCTTCTACGATACGAAGGGGAGAGTATGGTGAAATCGCTGGACAAAGCACTCCGCAATCAATTGGAGCGGACCGTCAAGGAAGCTCGCGAGGTGGCCGAG
>SLEY01000348.1 GCA_007124535.1 Planctomycetaceae bacterium | reverse complement strand
GGATGGGAGACGGCAGCGTGCGCTTCGTCGCCGATACGATCGACTTGGCTACCTACCGCGCGTTGTCCACCCGCGCCGGCAATGAGCCGGTTTCCTTGCCGTAAGCATCTGCGAAGGAATTGCGGTGGCATTCGTTTCGGTTGATTACGATGGTTTCACGGGACGTGAAGCGTCCGCTTCGAAAGCGCGTACATCCTCGACGATTCCTGCTGCCGCGTAAATTTCGACGTTCCCAACGGATCAGATTTCCGGTGGGAGCGGTATTTCGAGCCTTCGGCAGATCCCGCGAACGGTGCCGTTCTTGATCTGTCGGTGTCTTGGTATCGACGTCTTTCGCATGTTTGCCGGGTTCAGCCACACGTCGTGATTTCCGCCATGATGGTGCAGCATACACCCGTGGTCACGGAGATGACGTTCCAAGTCGGTTCGGTTCACGGCGAGCCTCTAGGATGCCTTTGCTGCTTCCGCAAGTTGTTTCGCCAGTTTCTGACGCGACTCATTCAGCACACTCACTGCGTCTCTGGCATTCTGAAAGGCTTCCTCAAGAGAATCGGCCTCGGTGATTAGTTCCGGGTCGAGCGGGCTGGTGACGACATAACCGCCCTCTTCAGCCGCTTCCAGAATAAGCAGCATCTCACCGTCGCTGACCGTGTAGATTTTGCCTGCAGTCATGGTTATGCCCTTATCGAATCGAATGGTCTTCTTTCAGGATGCCACCGTGGGACCGGTGGATACGATCAACACAACCCATTCTTTGTTCCTTCGACGCCCGGTTCCCAACCGCACTGCTTGAAATACAGCGAGTCACTACAACTCGGACCCCGATCCCAGAACCAGGGGTCACACTCGCCATTCTACCACCAGACGTCGCAAACATGAATCCCCATCTTTCACAGGTTTCATGGCGTTTTCACCACCCCCGCCTCCACGTCCTCCAAAGAGAACCCGCCCCCGAGCACTGGACATCAGCGGCCGCTCCGGACGCGTTGCCGCCTTGGTCCTTCAACTCGGCTGCCACACCACGTATGCCAATGCCTGCAGCCAAATGAGGGATCCGGCTCTCCAACTCCACCCGGAACTGGCCAATCGCCGCTGGAGAGGCGTCCGCAAAACGGCCGTGATCGGCGCCACCGGGCTGGGCAAAACCCATCTGGCCGCCTTCGACTTCCGCCAGAGCCGTTTGACTGCCGAAGCTGCCATCGCCGTCGAATACCGCGGCCCCATCCGTGTCGTCCATGTCGAAATGACGCCTCTTGCACCAAGCCCCCCGAAGAATGCGTGAATGACCTTCCAGAATGGTGAAGCGTGTACGATGGACTATCAGATGACGCCGTAGCTTCGCTTGAGAAAACCATTCTCACACGAGCCGATCTTTCCCGTACTGGCGAGTGAGCGTATGGAAGCCGCAAATCTGGACACTGACATCCTGAATGAGATCCTGAAGCAGAAGAACCCTCAGTTTGTTATTGCGGCTTCCACCTATATTAGGAAGGTATGCTGACGAATCCATTGGCCAGCTTGGGGATCCAGGGAACCCGTTCCTTGAACCTTTCGAAGCGCGTCGAGTTCGGCCTGGAAGGTCGAACGGCGTTGCTGCATCCATCTCTTTACCTCGTCAAGAAGAGTGGCGAGTGTGAAAAGAGTAAATCGTGTTTGGAGGGAGGCGAGCACGGTCATGATGATACTGCGACGTCGAGCTCCGCTGGGAGTCTTGCTGGTCCGGCCACCCTTGCGAATCTCGGCTTCCCGGCGAACGTTGCGTTCACTACGGTTGTTTGTTGGTTCGACTTCAGGGGGCTTGACGAACACAAACAAGCAGTCCAGATTCGAGCACAGTTCGTTCTGGAGCCCGTTGAAACCACGCAACTCATTCATTCGGGTTGCACTTGTTCCTCCAGCCAATTCAGGAAACTATCGCTTCCCCCCACAATTGGCACGGCGATGATTTCCGGTTCATCGTAGGTGTGCAGTTGGCGAATCGTCTCCTCGACCTGGGGGTACACCGTGGGCGTCGTCTTGATCGTGCAGAGCCATTCGGGAGCCGTTTCGATCGTGTCCTGCCAACGATAACAGCTGGTGATCGGTCCGCTGAACTGCACGCAGGCCGCCAAACGCCGCTCGACCAAGGCCCGCGCGATCCGTTCCGCATCCGATTTACTGGCCGTGGTCGTGCTCACTTGCACCGCTTGTACCATGACGCTTCTCCCAAAAAACGTGGAGGGGCCCCTGAAAAACGTGTCCCGAACGGGTATGTTAGGCAGCCTACCCGGATGCCTGGATGGTTTGAAGGGGAAAACAATCCAACCGACCGTGGATTTTAACGCGATTTCTTCGATTTGCGAATCGTCCGCTCACCTCGGAGATCACAAGGAGTATCATTGTGGAAAACGAAAAACCCAAAATAGTGGTTCTTGACGGCTATACCTTGAATCCCGGCGACCTTTCCTGGGAAGGGCTTGCAGCGCTGGGAGATTGCACGGTCCACGAGCGAACGGGGCCGGACCAGATTGTGGAACGTGCTCGGGATGCCCAGATCATTCTGACGAACAAGGTGGTCTTGGACCGGGAGGTGATCGCGCAACTTCCGGAGTTGAGGTATATCGGAGTGCTGGCCACCGGTTTCAATGTAGTCGACGGCACGGCGGCCCGAGAGCGGGGGATTCCGGTGACGAATGTGCCGAATTACAGTACCCGTTCCGTCGCCCAACTGACATTCGCCCTGCTCTTGGAACTGACCTTGCATGTGGGGCATCATGCTGCCACCGTGCGGGAGGGGCGTTGGACGGCGAACCAGGATTTTTGCTATTGGGATTACCCGCTGATCGAACTGGAGTCGCTTCAGCTGGGCGTGATCGGCTGGGGACGAATCGGACGGGCTGTTGGCGAAGTGGCTCGCGCTTTGGGGATGCGCGTGTGGGCTTATGATCCGTTGCTCACGGATGCCGGAGATGTCGAATTGACGGATTTGGCGAGTTTGCTGCGGGGCAGTGACGTGGTGACGCTGCACTGTCCGCTGACTTCGGAGAATGCCGGTTTGATCAATGCGGAGCGTTTGGGTTGGATGAAACCGACGGCGTTCCTATTGAACACGGCGCGGGGTCCGTTGATCGACGCGGGGGCTTTGGCGGACGCTTTGAATTCCGGCCGATTGGCGGGGGCCGGCATGGACGTGCTGGCGGTGGAACCGCCGCCGGCGGACAATCCGTTGCTTCAGGCGAAGAACTGTCTGATCACGCCCCACATTGCCTGGGCGACGCGAGCCGCCCGGGGCCGGCTGATGGAGATCGTGATTGCGAATATCCGCGCCTTTTTAGACGGCAATCCGCAGAACGTAGTCAATCCGGGCTAGTATGTGATACAGGCTGGTCCGCGTTTTCTTCCGCCGGGGTGGAACCGGGCAAGGCGACGGGTTAAGGTGAAGGAAAATGGGGGTTGCCAGCCGAAGGGCAGCGACCGATCGTGATTTGGAAACGAGGGAGGACGCAATGCGGAAACAGGGACAAGGAATTTCTTTCGCAGCCGTTTGCGGCGGGCGAGCGACGAAGTGCCGTTGGTGGATTCCGTTTGGGATCCTGGGAATGGTGCTGGGATTGATCGGTTCTCCGCGAGCGTGGGCCGATTTGCCTGCGGTCGAACGGCAAGCGGGGGATGACCAGCGTTTGGAGACGGTGATTGCATTTGCGGAGAACGTCTTTGAAAAAGGGCGTGATCGCTGGAGTGGTCAGGACACGCCGCTGCTGGTGGACGGGATCGATCCGCGGACGGGCGATCCGGTGGTTTGGCGTTACGACAATGACGAATTCGTCATTCACAACTTGGCGAGCCAGCAGAATTTGTTCCGCACGCTTCGCGGCCTGACGAATTTGACGGGCGAGGCGCGATTCGAGCAGGTGGCGCGGGACGCGTTTCGTTATCATTTCGACCATTTGCGGGCCGGATGTGGCAAACTGCGTTGGGGCGGTCACCAGTTCATCGACCTGCGGAATTTGAATCCGGTGGGGCATTTCGATGCCAACTGTCACGAATTCAAGTGGAATCTGCCGTTTTACGAGTTGATGTGGGACGTGGATGCCGAGGCGACGGCCCAGTTCCTGCGGGCTCTGTGGCAGGGTCACATTTTGGATTGGGAGGTGGTGGCTTTGAATCGGCATGCTCGTTATGGCAGCGGTCCCCCGCCGACTCCGGCCATGTGGGAGCGGGAATTCGCCGATCCGGACCCGTTCTTCGACAGCAACGGGTTATCGTTCCTGAATTGCGGCGCGGACCTGGTATTCGGCGGGGCCATGCTGTACCACTTGGGCGACGAGCGGCCGGGACTGACCTGGTCCCAGCGGTTGGCCAACATGTACACGAAGGCCCGGCACCCGGACACGGGGATGGGAGCTTACCAATTCACCAAGCCGCGTCGCCGGCAGGAACCGCCGGCCGAGGGGCCCTTGACCGGTCGCCTGACCTACAGCAGTTACGGCGATCGCACGGAAAACAAATATGGCCATTCGGGCAGCTCGGACCCGGATGACGAATTCTACAATCCGATCAAGGGGAAGATGGCCGAGGACGGGATGCTGGTCGCCCGCGAGGGCTGGGTTTGGTCGATCAGCGGCGGATTCCCGCGCTATACGCTGATGCAGCTGTTCCTGGCGGAAACGATTGGCGACGAGGCCGAGGTGTTCGCTCAGGACGCCGCCGATCATTTGGAGGCCCATGCCCGGCATGCCTACGATGCGGAGGAGAACCATTTCCGGCCGATGTGGTCGGACGGAACGGACGTGACGGGTTTGAAAGTGCCGCGGACGGGCTATGGCCGTGGGAACCGGGGGGATATCTACAGCCCCAACCGGGCAACCGCCGAGCACTTGGCCGCCTACCTGCGTGCTGCCCGGCTGACCCAGCGTCCCGGGCTGTGGCAGACAGCTCGCGACATGGCTCGCGGATTCGGTTTGGGGGACATTGGGGCGGAACCGGGCGACGAAGTGGCGTTGTGTGCCGAAACGCCGGAACCCTCTCCCGAATTGATCTTTGCGCTGGTCGAGTTGTACCGGATGGCTCCGCAGATCCAAGTCCTGGATGCCGCGCGCCAGCTGGCGGATCGGATGATCGAAGCCCGTTTTCATCACGGCTTCTTCTTGCCCAGTTCGACCCATCGGTATGCCAATTTCAATAGCGAGGCTCCGCTGGCGGTGCTGGCGGTCGAGGCGGCGATTCGAGGGGAACCGGATTTAGTTCCGGCTCATGTGGGTGGCCGTGGCTTCATTCACGGCCGTTTCGACGGGCGCGGCCGGACCACCGATCATTCGGCGATCTGGGCCGTCCGCCGCGATTAGCGAATCCCACGGGCAACCGAGGCGACCCGGTCGGGACCGGGTCGCATGACGGATTTTCGCGTTTACCAAAACTTCTGAGGAGACTTCTGATGATTCGAACACACGCTTGTTTAGGGACCGGGTTGCTGGCGGCCATTTTGGCTTGGGGGACTCTGGCGACAGCCGCGGACTCGCACTCGCCGCCTTACGAACCCGAATTGCTGGTCGTACTGCCGGAGGCTTATCCCACGCCCGACGCGTTGGCGATCCATCCGGGCGGTGATCTGGTCGTTTCCTGCCCGAATTTCGCCGACACCAGCCAGCCGCCGGCGCTGATCAAGATCACGCCCGAATTGGAGGTGCAGCACTGGGTGACCATGCCGCCGATGGAAGAGACCGGCCGGGCCGCACCGATGGGAATCGCCTTCGGCCCGGACGGCGATTTGTATGTCTGCGACAATCAGAATTGGGCGGACGGCAACGGGCCGGACGGGGAGATCAACCAGGGACGCCTGCTCCGGCTGCGGATCCGGGACAATGAAATAGAAAAGCAGACCGTGGTGGCCCACAGCATCAGCCACCCCAACGGCGTCCGCGTCCATGACGGGCACGTCTACATCACCGTCAGCATGCTGCCCAAGGTCCAGCGCGAGGACGGTTTGCTGACCAGCGCCGTGTACCGCTTCTGCCTGGAGGACGAGAACGTCGAACTCACCAATACCCTGGAGGATGAGAATCTGCTGGCCTCGTTCGTGACCTACAACCGGGACGTCCAGTACGGCGCCGACGGGCTGGCCTTTGACAGCCACGGGAATCTGTTTGTCGGCAACTTCGGCGACGGAGCTTTGCACAAGATCACCTTGGACGACGAAGGCCAGGTGACCAGCAACACGGTATTCGCCCAGACGGATTTCGATACGCCCATGTCGGACCCGGATTTTGCGGAAAAGATGGTCCAGGCCAAGATGCGTTCGATCGATGGGATCTGGATCGATGAGGACGACATGATCTATGTGGCCGACTTTTCCAACAATGCGATCGCCCGCGTGGACCCCGAGGGCCAGATCAAGGTGTTGGCTCAGAGCCCGGACAACGACGGCAGCTGTGGCGGGTTGGATCAGCCCGCCGAATGCATCATTTGGGAAGGCCGGCTGGTGATCACCTGTTTCGATCTGGTCACCGGGCCGGACAAGGTGAATACGGGACACGAACCGCCGCATACCATCACTTCGTTGAAACTGGACTGATCGGGCGAGACCATGGCGAAATATCTGTTGGCCCACGATTTGGGCACTTCGGGGAACAAGGCCACCCTGTTTTCGGTGGATGGTGAATTGATCGCCAGCCGGACGGCCAGTTATCCCACGCGTTATTTTCACGGCAATTGGGCGGAGCAGGATCCTCAGGACTGGTGGAAGGCGCTGTGCGAAACCACGCAGCAGTTGCTGGTCGATGTCGATCCGGCTCAAGTGGCCTGCGTGACGCTCAGCGGCCAGATGATGGGTTGCACGCCGGTCGATGCGCAGGGCCGGGCGTTGCGGCCCAGCCTGCTGTACTGTGACCAGCGGGCCACCGAGCAGGCGCAGCGAATCGCCGAACGGGTGGACCGTGCCGAGTTCTACGGGATCGTGGGCCATCGGATCAGCGAGAGTTATTCGCTGGAGAAGTTGATGTGGCTCAAGCAGCATGAGCCGGACGTCTATCGCCAAACGGCCCGCACGCTGTGCGCGAAGGACTACATCAATTGCCAGCTGACCGGCCAGTTCGCGACCGACTACAGCGACGCTTCGGGAACGAACGCCTTCGATCTGAACACATTCCAGTGGTCCGAGCGTCTGCTGGCCGCTGCGGAGGTGGATGGGGCCCTGTTTCCGACGGCGCGGCCGTCGACCGATATTTTGGGCGAGGTCACTTCGGAGGCCGCCCGCGCGACCGGTTTGCGAGCCGGGACGCCGGTGGCCGTGGGCGGCGGCGACGGCAGTTGTGCCGGCGTCGGCGTGGGCTGCGTCCGCCCCGGAACCGCCTACAACTACCTGGGCTCCTCCAGCTGGGTGGCCTTGACGGTCGAGCGACCGATCGTGGATCCTGAACAACGGACCATGAACTGGGCCCACTGCGTGCCCGGCTACCTCCATCCTTCCGGCACCATGCAGGCGGCCGGGGCCAGTTACCAGTGGCTGAAAAACACGGTCTGTACGGCCGAGACGGCCGAAGCCCTGGACCGCGGTGAAGATGTGTACGAGCGGATCAATCGCCAGGTCGAGCAATCGGCGCCGGGCTCCGGCGGGTTGGTCTTCTTGCCCTACATGCTGGGGGAACGCACGCCGCGCTGGAATGCCAATGCCCGCGGGGCTTGGATCGGTTTGAATCTGGCCACGCGCCGGGAGGATCTGATCCGTTCGGTGATGGAGGGCATCACGATGAACTTGGGAATCATCGTCGATATCTTCCGCCAGCATGTCCCGCTGGATACCATGACCGTGATCGGGGGCGGCGCCAAGTCGGCGGTGTGGCGGCAGATGATGGCCGACATTTACGATTGCCGGATCGAAAAGTTGAATTATCTGGAAGAAGCCACCTCGATGGGCGCCGCGGTCATCGGCGGCGTGGCCGTGGGGCTGTTTCCGGATTTCGATGTCATCGACCGTTTCGTACGTGTCGATGACGTCGTTCACCCGCAACCGGCGAATCAGCCCATCTATCGCAAAATGCTGCCGATCTTCGAACGTTGCTACCACGCCCTGGTCGAGGTATATGACGATCTGGCCGCGTGGCAGCAGACTCCTCCCACTTGATATTTCTCTACAGAAAGGGTAACTGATGCGAGCGGTAGCTGTGGTCGAACCTGGGCGAGTCGAATTGGTGGAATTGGAGGCGCCCCAGCCGGGACCTTACCAGGCGCTGGTGCGGACGGACGTCGCCGCCCTGTGCAATTCGACCGACGCCAAACTGGTGGCCGGCCGGTTCCCGGGGGTGGAACAGTATCCACTGATCCTGGGCCACGAGACTTCGGGGACGGTCGTTCAAGTCGGCGATCGGGTCCGCAGCTTCCAGGTGGACGACCGGGTGATCGGCGGCCTGCTATTCGAATTCTCCGATCCGCGCTATGCCAGTGGCTGGGGTGGTTTTTGCGAATTCAATTTGGTCAACGACCACGACGCCATGGTGGCGGACGGGGTGGCCGATGCCGAACACGGCTGGTTCGAAGTTTACGAGATCCAGCGTGCGGTGGCGGCCGACATCCCGGCCGACGAAGCCGTACTGATGTGCACCTGGCGGGAAGTGCTGGGCGGATTCGGGGATTTCCAGCTGGATGCGGACGAGGATCTGCTGATTTTCGGCGCCGGGCCGGTGGGCCTGAGTTTCATCAAATTCGCACGGCTGTTGGGTTTGGGTTGGATCGGAGCGGTCGAGCCGGTGGAATTCAAACGCCAGCGAGCGCTGGCCTTGGGGGCCGATCAGGTGTTCGCCCCGGATGACCCGGCCATCTCGCAGCTGCCGCAGTCCCGCGGTCGGCCGCTGGATGCGGTGATCGACGCCGTCGGCAGCCCCGCGGTGATCAACGCCGCCGTGCCCTTGATCAAGATGGGCGGGACGATCGGCGTGTACGGCGTGCTGGCCGACCCGAAATTCACGCTCGACAAATCGCCCGGACCCTATAACTTCAACCTCTTTCTCCACCAATGGCCTACGCGGTGGCGGGAGCGTCAAGCGCAGCGGAAGTTGACCGAGTGGATTCGGGAGGGAGAACTGGTAGGCAGCGAGTTTGTCACGCACGAGTTCCCCGTGGAAGACTTCGATTCGGCCTTGAATGCCGTGCACAGCGGGGAAGTGGTGAAATGCCTCGTGCGTTTCTGAACCGAGGGGAGACCGGCGATGGATGTCCGACTGAAGATCCTGCACGGAAAATTCCAGGATAAACAGGGTCATGCCACGCGGCCCGAAATCAAGATCCGCGGGCCGCGCTTCGTTATCGGCAGCGATCCGCATTGCTCGATGTGCTGCCCGAGTCGCTCGGTCAGCCCGCAGCACTGCGAGTTGCTGATCGACGAGCGGGGCGTGCGCCTGCGCCCCCTCAGTACGGATCAGCCGACCCGGCTCAACGGCCAGCCGGTGGATCGGGAATGCAGCTTGCACGCCGGCGATCTTCTGGGGATCGGCCGGCTGGAATTCGAGGTGCAGATCCAGACGGCCCCGGCCGGAGCAACCCCTGCCGCGTCGGAACCCCGATCCGAAGCTCCCGGCCCCGAAAATACTACGGCGGACGACAACGCGTTCGAACAGCTGCTGGAAGAAGGCGACGAGCAGGAGCGGAAGTTCCGGCAGACGCATCCGGAGACGCGCTACATGCACGTCGAACCCGAGCAGCTGGCGGACGACGAGCGTGCGGAGGAACCGGAACCAGCGGAGTCGGAAGATAAAGCGGCCCGGAAAAAGGGCGCGAAACCCCCGCCCGGCAAGCTGCCCAAGCCGGAGGAGCCGGCGCCCGAAGACTCGACCGAAGCCGCGCAAGACGCGTTGAAAAAACTCTTTTCGCCTAAGTAATCAGACATTTCGCCTCGGCGGTGTGGATTTCCGTGAGCTTTCGGCAAGCGTGCGTGAAGCGAAAGCGGTGGTTGGGGTAGACTGGCGGTCGATCCTGCACTCGAAGCGGAGGACGACCGATGCGAAATGGAACCAATGGAGCAGCCGGCGACCGGCTGCGGGAAGCTTAGCGGCAATGGGAACTTTGGCGGTTGCTTACGGCTGAACTCCGAGCGACTCGAAGACAGGGGTCGCCGAATGGGAACGGACACGCCGAACTGCGGAATCCGACGGGACCGAGTTCGTGGAACTGCCGCCGGTGCCGTACTACGAATGGCCAAGTTCATTCATTGACAAAATGAGCGACCAACGGGAGCGGACCGATGGCAGCCGAGCGACAGCTCGAATTCGGCTGGCGGCCCGGCCGCCCTGTCGGCGACGCCCGGAGAATGCCGGGTCGAGGTCGAAGAACCCTCCGGACGCAAACTCCGCATCTCGCGGAACGGCTCGGCGGTGGGCCCGTTGGCAACCGTGCTCCCGCTGCGGTACGGCAAGGAGGTGGCTTCATGATTTCAACCAGATGACCGGCTGCGTCTTCGTCTTTCGCAATCGCAAGGGCACCGCCGTCAAAATCCTGCTGTACGACGGGCAACGGCACGAGGAGCAGGCGAAGGCGGCACCGGCGCGCTGGCTGCCCTGGAACTCATAGGAAAAACGCGAAATATGCGATAAAAACCAGCAATTAACCGCATATTTCGGTTTTCCGCCTAATAGGCGGAAATGGCAAGAAATGCGCGGTTATAGGCGGGTAGTGGGTGTCAGTGACACCCGCTCAGCTTGGGGCTTGTTTTGTTGGACACCTAGGCGGTCGGTGGGATCGGATCGGCGGGCCCGTGGGAATTGTCAGCCGGTGGGAATCGGTAAGGCAACCGCGGATCGGCATCGGTGGGATCGTCTGACAGTGCCAGCAGGACCGGACCGGCTGGCTGCCGGGCGTCAAGACGGCTGACCCGACTCGCGGGAACCACCCGCGTCGGCTACCCGTTCGTCAGCCGTTTCGCCGGACTCGGCCAGCACGTCTTGGAAGAGGGCGCGCAGTTCCCGCAGATGCTGTCCCGTGGCTGTATGAAAGATCACCGCTTCGCCCCTCTCCTTCAGCCGTCGCCGCACCTGAGACGCGCCCAGCCGGACATAGAACCGCTCGCCTTGGATGCCGGTCATCGTTCGCCTTTCATGTGTTCCCCGTGGCTGCCGCCCGATCCTGGCGGCATGGGGTGCCTACTGCGATTGGCCCGGCGCTGTCCCGCGCTCCGCCCTTCGCTCCGGCATGAACCGCCCTCGGCTCCGCACGATGCCGGTTCAGCCTACGCTATAGGCTGCGCTTGCGGAACTGGACCGAACTGCTGGACTAATCCACCGAACTGAAGGCGACGCGGAAGCCCAGGTAGTAGCGCCGGTACCCGGGCCCGGCCCTGCGCCGATCCGCCGAGCGGCAGAGCCTGGCCGTGCTGCCCCAGCCACCGCCGCGGAACACGCGGAGCGAGCCTGATTCAGGAACCTTCGGCTCCTCCAACGGGGAATTCGCGTAATAATCTGCGGAAAACCAGTCAGAACACCACTCCCATACATTACCGTGCATATCGTACAAACCCCAGGAATTCGCACGCTTCTGACCAACACGGTGCGGACGATCCCTCGAATTTCCACCGTACCACGCATATTCAGCCAATTCCCCCGCATCGTCACCAAAATAGTAACGAGTCGTCGTTCCCGCCCGACAAGCATACTCCCACTCCGCCTCCCTGGGCAAACGGTAAACCCAACCTGTCTCCTCGAAATCGTTCAATCGGCCAATCAACTCCTGAGCTTCCTCCCAACTGACCATCTCCACAGGAAAATCATCCGTCGATAGGCCCGAAACACGGTCGCTCCTGATGCCGCCGTCGGAAAAACTGCTCGGATTGTTCCCGATCACCGACGCCCACTGCGATTGGGTCACAGGATATACGCCCATGTAAAACGGTCGCGTGATACGGACACGGTGTTGAGGACCCTCGTTGTCTCGCCTGCCCTCATCCGACTCCGGAGAACCCATCATGAATTCGCCAGGGGGGATTAACCGAAGCTTCATGCCGATCGAATTCTCGATTTCCACCTCCGCCCCCAAATGTTCTGCCCACGCCTGCTGATAAAAACGCGCCTGTTCCGCGTCAAACGGGGCTACCGCCAGCGGTGGAGTCCCAGACTCGCCCCAGCTGGTACCAGCCAATACGAACAGCGACACGCCAACCAACAGGGAACCCCACCGCCAAGCTGATCTGGAAACCATCGTCACGCCTCCCGGTCCGGCAAACAGTAAGCACTCGTCGGAAGTC